>USGH01000206.1 GCA_900554225.1 uncultured Eubacteriales bacterium
TTGTGGAGCGGTCAATGTGCTGCGGCTGTGGAAAGCGGTTGGTACCTCCAATCTCAATATGAAGCTGTTCTCCCAGGGACAGTACGTCGAAGCAATGGAGCAGTCGTCCCAGGCGGAGGTGATCTCCAAGGTACTGTATCCGTCCGACGATCATGACGAAGGCAAGCTCCTGCGCCTGACCCAGCAGTATTTTCTCGTATCCGCGTCGCTCCAGTCCATCATTGCCGATCATCTCTCCGGCTACGGCACATTATACAATTTTCCGAGCAAGGTCGCGATCCACATCAACGATACGCACCCGGCACTGGTCATCCCGGAGCTGATGCGGATCCTCATGGACGTGTATTCCTATACCTGGGATGCCGCGTGGAGTGTCGTGACCCGTGTCGTTTCCTATACAAACCATACGGTTCTCCCGGAAGCATTGGAAAAATGGAACGTCTCCCTCTTCCGTCTGAAGCTGCCGCGGATCTATATGATCATCGAGGAGATCAACCGCAGACTGTGCGCCGATCTCTGGAATATGTATCCCGGTGATTGGGATCGGATCTCCCGCATGGCGATCATCGGTTATTCACAGGTTCGTATGGCAAATCTCAGCGTGGCGGCGTCCCATACCGTAAACGGCGTATCGGCACTCCATTCCGAGATCCTCAAAAAAACCGTTTTTCACGACTACTACAAGGCGATGCCATATAAATTTACCAATGTCACCAATGGTATCGCGCATCGTCGTTGGCTCTGCTACTCAAATCCGGGACTGACCGCACTGCTGGATGAGACAATCGGGACGGAATACCATAAGCACCCCGAATCCCTTGCCGATTTCCGTAAATACGAGGACGACGCGGCGATTCGCGATAAGCTGCGTGCGATCAAGGCAGAGAATAAGCTCACATTGTCCAAGTGGGTCAGCGGACACAGCGGCGTATTGCTCGACGTGCATTCCGTATTCGATGTACAGGTCAAGCGGATCCACGAATACAAGAGACAGATTCTCAACGTGCTGAAGATCGTCAGCCTGTATAACGACATCCTCGAAAATCCGAACGGCAATTATACCCCCACTACGTTCATTTTCGGCGGCAAAGCGGCCCCCGGCTACTATATGGCGAAGGACATCATCAAGCTGATCTGGAGCGTTGGAGAAGAGATCCGCCGCGACAAACGGGTGAATGAGCTGCTCAATGTCGTGTATCTGGAAGAATACAACGTCAGCACCGCGGAGGTTCTCATGCCGGCAAGTGACATCAGCGAACAGATCTCCCTCGCCGGAAAAGAAGCAAGCGGCACGGGCTGCATGAAGTTCATGATCAACGGCGCGCTGACTCTGGGGACTCTCGACGGTGCGAATGTGGAAATGCAGGAGGCGGTCGGACCGGAGAACATCTATATTTTCGGACTCCATACCGAGGATGTGGATGCGCTGTGGAAAAACGGCTATGATTCCCGTGTGTACTACCACAACAGCGAACGGCTCCATCGTACAATCGACAGACTTGGCGGCACCTTTGCGGGCAATTCATTCGGACACATGGTCGATTATTTCCTGAACAGCCATGGCGTATCCGATCCGTATATGTGTCTTGCGGACTTTGACTCCTATTTCGCCGAGTACCAGAAGATGCTCCGTGTGTATGCCGAGCCGGAAAAATGGACGCGTCAGTCTCTCATCAATATCGCCGGAGCCGGGTATTTCGCAGCCGACCGCAGCATCCGGGAATACGCGGAGAACATCTGGCATATCTCCCCGGTATTATGATCGAACAGAAATGGAGCGCATACTATGCGCGGGATATGTCCCTGCACGGCGCGTTTCCCGATACCGATACCGTGACCATTGCCGTTCTTCCCGAACCGGGTAAATCGCCGACCCGCGTAACCATGGTGATCCACGGCGACGGATGGGGGCGGAAGACGACCATTTACCGCGAATATCCGCTCCTTGCACAAGAGGAAAAATTCACACTCTCCCTGTCCATGACGGCTCTGTGCCGCACCATGGAGTTGTCCGACAACGGATTGTTCTACTACCATTATCGTGTGGAGTATGAGGAAGCAGATGCCAGAACGGTATACTATGGTGGAGAATCTCCTACAATGCTCCTCCAAATGGGGACGGATACCCATGACTAACGGCAGCTCTACGTCTTTTCGCATGTATATACCGCGCCGCAGGGCTTTACGGATGGCGTGATCTACCACATTTTCGTGGATCGCTTTGCCTCCTCTCACACAGTCGATAAATCAGGCTGGCAGAAAACGGGTGCGATACTGGATCCGGACTGGGAAAACGGCGTGCCGCAATATGGGGAATATCCCGGCGCGCCTGTGGCGAATAACGTTTTCTTTGGTGGCGACCTGTATGGCGTTGCGGAAAATCTGCCGTATATCGCCTCCCTCGGTGTCAGGACGATCTATCTTTCCCCGATTTTCGACGCTGCTTCCAACCACAAATACGACACGGGCGATTATCTCCACGTGGACAGAATGTTTGGCGGAGATGCTGCCCTCGAATACCTCCTCCAAAAAGCGGCGGAGAGGGAGATCCGGATCGTACTCGACGGCGTATTCAACCATACCGGCAGTGACAGCGTCTATTTCAACAAAGACAGCCATTACCCCTCCGTCGGCGCATACCAGTCGAAGACCTCTCCCTATGCGGACTGGTATACGTTCCGCCATTTTCCGGACGATTATGAATGCTGGTGGGGCGTGAAGATCCTGCCGCGGCTTCGTTCCGACGATCCCTCCTTCCGCGCTTTCCTGCTGGGACAGGTGATCCCCAAATGGATGGAGTATGGTGTGTACGGCTGGCGGCTCGATGTGGCGGATGAACTATCGGACGGCTTTCTCACAGATTTTCGCCAAACGGTACGGGAAAAGAACCCGGACAGTGTCGTTATCGGTGAGGTTTGGGAGGATGCCACCGATAAGGTCAGCTATGACGTGCGCAAGCAGTATTTCCGCGGGAGAGAACTGGACGGTGTGATGAATTATCCGCTGCGCGAAGCGATTATTGGGTATCTGCGCGATAAAAACGCCGACAGATTCCGCGAAACGACCGAACGTCTCTATCGCCGTTATCCGAAATGGGCAAGCGATTGCCAGATGAATTTTCTCGGTACCCACGACACGATCCGCATTTTAACGGCATTGGGCGGAGAAGCGGAAGGAAATCATACAAACGCAGAACTGGCAGATCTCCATATGTCCCCGGAAGCGCGGGAATCGGCATGCAGATTGCTCACGTTGGCGTATGCGATTTTGGCCGCCATGCCCGGTGTGCCGTCTGTTTTCTATGGAGATGAAGCGGGATTGGAGGGCTATCGGGATCCGTTCTGTCGCCGACCGTTTCCGTGGCACCGCATGGAACCGATGCTGCTCGAGGCGTATCGAACGATCGGACGGATCAGACAGCGTGAATCGATTCTGTACAATGGCGAGTACCGAGTGATCCAGTGTACGCCGGAGTTTCTTGTGTTTGTGCGCACACCGTTTGGCACAGAGCCGTATTTTCTCTGCGTCGCCGTCAATCTGAGCGATCATCCCGCCCGATTGCTCGGTTGTACGGACGCGCAAACGATCCTCGCCTTGCCAAAATTCGGTGGAGAGAAAACTGAGCTTGCACCGAAAAGCGTCCGGTACGTCCGTTGCCCCTTGTCGAGCGCACCGGAAAACTGTCAAATTCAATAAAAAATACGCCCATGTTTTTGTGCGATATACACAGATCATGGGCGCGTTTTTGCATATTTCGTTGTATCGTGACGTGCCAACCACAATCGGGTGACATTGTACGCCGTTTTCGTAAGCTCCTCCGCAGTGATTGCCATGGATTCCGCGAGGGAGAGCGGTTCCTGGAGGATCGGAAATATCGCCGTCATCCCACAGTCGTATAGTGCGCGATCCGGTAAAACGGCGGCTGATCCACACAAATCCACACACGGGATCCCTGCCGTTTGTGCATAACGCGCAACTACAGACGGCAGCTTGCCATGTATCGTCTGCAAATCCGTCCGTCCCTCTCCGGTGAATACCAGTGTACAATCTTCCCGCAGCATATCCGGATATCCGATCACACGCAAAACCGTATCCGCACCGACCATCGGCACCCCACCGACGGCATAGAGACCAAATCCCAATCCGCCAGCTGCACCGCATCCATCCGTTTGTGGATCCACCTGTGGGTAACGTGCGCAGAGTATTTTCGCAAAATGGCGGATTCCATACTCCAGACTCTCGACCGCCGCAGAATTGGCACCCTTTTGCGGTGCAAACATCCGGGATGCACCTTTTTCCCCGTAGAGCGGCAGCGCAACATCGTATAATAGGCAGACCTCCACTCCGGAGAGAAGCGCATGAACCGGAGCCAGATCCACATCTGCGATCCGGGAAAGCATCCCACCGCCAATCGGACCCCCGATCACCGTACCATCGTCCGCGGTAAAACGGGCACCCATAGCGGATAACGCACCTGCACCGCCATCGTTTGTACCACTGCCGCCCAATCCGATGTAGATCCGGTGGAATCCGGCACGACAAAGCGCGATGAGCATTTCCCCCACGCCATAGGTCGAGGCGACAAGCGGATCCGTTCCGTGCAGGCGCGCCAATCCCAGTCCTGCACATGACGCCATATCGAAGACGGCAGTGCGCAAGCCATCCCGCAAACCAAGATCAGAATACGGGGCGCGAACCGGAAATCCAAACGGATCCGAAACGGTGTAATGGTGGCTTTTTC
>USGH01000207.1 GCA_900554225.1 uncultured Eubacteriales bacterium
TGGAGTCCAGAGGATGGGGAAGGAGGGCTCCGCAGAGTCCTTCTTCCTCGTCCTTTGGTGCGCCGCAAGGCAACAATTAAATCTACACATACGATGTGGTATTCCCCATTGGTGAAGCCAGAAAGAAAAATCCAAAGAATAACGCCGATTCCTTATAAAAAATCGAAAGAAATCCGCCGACTGCAAGTCATAAGTAGCCTGTACTGCAAGTACACCGAAACCGCGCGGCGCGGTACTGGATGCCATGGCATCCTCGTACCTGCCGCGCAATCTCGTGACTGCAAACCGATAAGAAATAAGCCCTGCCGGGGGCAATTTCCCCGACAAGGCTTAGAGAAAATTCAGCGGATGGAATCGCCGCCTATGATGGTGTCCGTCACATGGAGCGTCTGGTCGAGAACCACCATGTCCGCGTCCATGCCGGGCGCGAGAATCCCCTTCTTCCGCTGCCCGATGATTTTAGCCGGTGTCGCCGACGCCATTTTCACCGCTTCGTAGAGAGGAACGTCCGCCAGCGTCACCATATTGCGCACCAGACGATCCATGGTCGCCACACTGCCCGCAAACGCGTCGCCGGAGGGGAGCCATGCTACGCCGTCGTGGATCGAGACCGCCATACCGCGCGTTTTGCTGCCGAGGATGCTCTCTCCCTCCGGCATTCCCGCGCCGCGCATCGAATCCGTCACCAGCGCGATCCGTTCCGCGCCCTTGCATTTGTAGATGAATTTGAGCAGCGACGCCGGAAGATGACAGCCGTCCGCGATGATCTCCACCGTGAAGCCGTCGTAGTACAGTGCCGCCTCGACCGCTCCCGCTACCCGATACGCGTTGACCCGATGCACCCCCGGCATACAGGAATACAGATGGGTCACGTGGGTGTAGCCGTTTGCGAGTGCCTCCGCCGCCGTATCAAAATCCGCGTCCGTGTGGGCAATGCTCGGGAGGATTCCGCGATCCGCCAGATTCCTGCCAAACGCCATGGCTCCGGGCAATTCCGGCGCGGCACTCCAGCGCACGATGTCCCCGCACGCATCCAGAAACCGCTCATACTCCGCGCGCACCGGCGGACGGATGTACTGCGGATCCTGCGCCCCCTTCTGCGACATGGCGAAATACGGTCCCTCCAGATGGAGCCCGATGAACCGCGCACCGCATGTGTTCCGCTTTTTTGCCTCCGCATACGCCGCAAACACCCGCATCGTCTCGTCAAATTCCCCCGACAGCGTCGTCGGACAAAGAGCCGTCGTTCCATGCAGCGCGTGAACCCGTGCCGCCGTCAGAAACGCCTCCGGATCCGCGTCCATGAAATCCGCCCCGCCCGCGCCGTGTGTGTGCAGATCGATAAAGCCCGGTGCGAGATACTGCCCGCCCAGATCCACCACGCGATAGTCCGGGGAGACCGGCGTGTTCTCCGGCACAATGGCGGCGATCGTGTCCCCATGCGTCAACAGCGCCATCCCGTCCGCGATCCGGTCCCGCAGAATGAGCGATCCGTTTTTGTATACCTTTTTTTCCATATCTGTTCTATACCTCGATTGTTCTGCCAAAGGGAGCGTCATTCCGCGAACTGCACCTTCACGCCGTCGTCCCACAGCGCGACCGCGGCGGCGGCTATACCGTCCCGCTCCCGCATGGCAGGCGTGCGAAACATGGTCACCACCAGCTTCCGGCCGCTCTTTTTCCATCTGCCTGCCACCTCGCCGTCCAGGAGCAGCGCAGGCATGACAATCCCCGCAAGGTTGAAGATCGCCCGCACGTTCTCCGGCCGCAGAAACAGGCTCTCCTTCTTCTCGTGCGCCAGCAAAAGCTGGTCAAATCCGGCAAGGAATACGCACTCCGGCATCGCTTCGCCGCGTACCTGCCCGTTTTCGATGTAGTAGTACGTCCTGCCCTCGCATTCCACCGTGGATACCGGCAGCAACGCCAGCCACTTTTTCACCTGCGCGGCGGTCGCGTGAAAGTAGTACATCGCGTCGTGGACGGTGGCAGGTCCCATGTGCGTGAAGTACCGCCGCGCAATCTCCAGTGCCGCTGCCTCCTCCGGAATGGGCGTGAACGGCGGAGAGAGACAGAACGCCTTTTTCTCCTGCACCACATAGTGGATGAAGCCGCGCTCGCACATCTCCCGGATGCCGCCGCCCCAGGACTCGAACATGCAGCTCTCCTCCACCTCCGTCATGCCTTGCGCCCGACATAGCGATTTCAGCTCCTCACGCGTCCGTTCCCCGTCCTGCAGCGCACCTAAAATCAGATCGACAAAATACGCCTGCCGCTCCGGGGTGAGCGTCCAGTGGTCCGGCCGCCCCGACAGCGTGTAGCCGCGCCAGTCGTTCGAGCGGTATTCCTGCCCGTTGCCGCAGTGCTTGAATAGGGGCAGATCGTCCCTGTCGAATACGTGTACGGATCCCCGGACCGTCCAGTTTTTCACCAGATACGCCCGCGCCTCGTCCTCCGTGAACGCGTGGCTCCGGATCCGCAGCGCGTGTATGGCGTTGCCCAGAAACTGCGCCTGTACCCCGCAGAGATCCCGTGCCGCCACTCGCATGTCCACCGGTGATAAAAGATGCTGATTCCCCATCTGCCAAAGCCGCAACTCATCCAAAGTCATGGGCATAACAAGCTCTCCTTTTCACAAGTAGTAGGCAGTCCAGAGGGCAAAAAAGCCCCAGCACGTCACTCCCACACAAACAAACGCCTGCGATAGCACGTTCGCTCCCCTATTCAGCGCGCCAAATCAACAACAAAAGCCAAACCCAGCCCCGCACAAACTATATGTGTATCCATTTTCTCATAAAAGTTTTGCGGAGCTTTTTCAAAAGCGACCGTCTCCCCTCGTTCCCCCGCGTTCCTCAAAGCACAGCGATTTCGCGGCCGGTTTTGTAGGAGAGGTAGAGGGCTTCCAGAACGGACACCGGGTAGAGGAGATCGTCGTAGGTTTCGGGCATGACCCCGGTGCGGAGCATGGTATGCAGCTCGTCAAATTCCGGGGTGTACAGCGCACCCACATCGCCGATCTGGACGTGCCGGCTCGCCTTGTCCCCGTAGATCGCCGCGCTGTAGCAGTAGCCGACGTAATGCAGCGTTATGTCGATGTGCGGGTAGGTCACGATTGCCGTCACCGCGTTGTCCCGCGCTCTGGCATAAACGGACTGCACGTGATTGCCGAACACTGTGGTCATCATCTGCACCAGATGCTGCGCATAAAAGAAGAAGCCGCCATACGGATTGGACATATTCACCGGTGCCGCGAACGATGCGGACAGTACGTTGCCCAGTTCCCCCGTATCCATGGCACGCTTCAGTGCAGCAAGCTCTGGCGCGAATTTCAGGCACGAGCCGCCGCAGAGGTTCGCGTGTCCCGCCTTTGCCGCCTCGACCATCTCTCCGGCACGCTCCGTCGTCATTGCGAACGGCTTATCGATGAACATCGGGATCCCCGCGCGCAGATACGGCAGCGAATACTCGTAGTGGTTGTCGCCATGGCGCGCCGTATTCACCACGCAGTCCGCCGCATCGGCACCGCCTAAAAACGCGCCCGGCGTCCGCACCGCACGGGGAGCCAGACCATCCGCAACGAGCTTATCCGCCGCCGCGCCGTCATAGCTGTAGACACCGACGACCTCGATGTCGCTGTATTTTTCCGGATTCTTCTGAATGAGCTGCAAAAACGCAGGCGCGTGGGAGTTTTCCACGCCTACAAAGGCAAGCTTCATATGCACTCCTGTTCTCCGGGACTTTGTCCCGGCTCTCTTGTATGATCGACTTGCAGTCGGCTTATGTCTTATGTTTTTTATAAGGAATCTGCGTTATTTCTTGGGTTTTCTTTCTGGCTTCACCAGGGGGGAATACCACATCGTATGTGTAGATTTTATTTGCTCCTCGCGGGGGCGGTTGGAAAGAGACAGGGGATTGCGATCCCCTATCCCTCTCCAACACCTCTCCTGACCCCTATGGGGATCCGCTGCGGCGGGGCATATCTGCTGCCGCGGGTTTGGGGCAATTTAGGAATCCGGTATCCGGTGCAGGTCGTTTATCGCCAGTTTCGAATATTGTGCAGCTTTCTGTGTTCGGGCTGGTATCGTTCGCGTTTCAGTCGGGTTGTTGGGTTTGTATCGTTCGTTTTTCATTATTGGGGGGAGGGATCGTTTGTTCCTGCGGCTACGTGGGGGTTTTGCTATTTCTTTCGTAGGATTTGCGCGCAATTTATTGCGTAGGCTGACACGCGATTGGGTCGTTTGTTTGTGCGGATAACGGTACGGGATAACCTATATTGTTAGTAGCTTAGACTGTATGAAATACCCGTTTTCTTGAAGTTTCAGCCGCACGAACGCATTTTCAAACATTCTTTCACCCGGCGCAATTGGTGAAATGGGCTTGCACCACACAATATTGGAAAAATGGCGCGGTCAGCGGTAATTCAACAAAAGACTATAGCAAAACATCATGTAGCCGCAGGAACGAACAGTCCATCCCACCACCAATGAAAAACGAAAGACATATGCCCAACGTGATTTTCTGAAACGCGAACAGTCCAAGCCCGAACACCAAGCACCCAAACCATATTCGCCCTGGGGATGAACAGTCTGCACCGGATACAAGCTGACTATATCCCTGTCAACCGCGGCAGCCAAAATGCCCCGCCGCAGCGGACATCCCCGGGTGGATGAGGTGGAGTCCAGAGGATGGGGAAGGAGGGCTCCGCAGAGTCCTTCGTCCCCGTCCTTTGGTGCCCC
>USGH01000208.1 GCA_900554225.1 uncultured Eubacteriales bacterium
GACTGCGGCGGCAAAGGTATGCGGCAAATATGCGGCACTGCGCCTGTATATCCCGGATCCGGTGCTGTGGAACGTCGGAGAACCGAATCTCTACGATCTGGAGATCACGGCAGGCGCGGATACGGTAACGTCCTATTTTGGTATGCGCGATGTACGTGTGAACGGCTACGCGATCGAGATCAATCATAAGCCCGTATACCAGCGGCTCGTCCTTGACCAGGGCTATTATCCGGACGGCATCTACACCGCGCCCACGGACGACGATCTGCGCCGGGATGTGCAATTGTCGATGGCGGCAGGCTTCAACGGTGCCAGACTGCACATGAAGATCTTTGAACCGCGCCTGCTCTATCATGCGGACCGACTCGGCTATCTGCTTTGGGGCGAATTTCCGAACTGGGGACTGGACGAATCGAATCCGGCGGCACTGCTCTCGATTCTGCCGGAGTGGATCTGCGAGCTGGAGCGGGACTACAATCATCCGGCTGTGATCGGCTGGTGCCCGTTCAACGAGACCGGGGTGCGCCGCAATCAGG
The DNA here is from genome assembly GCA_900554225.1 of uncultured Eubacteriales bacterium. Classification (GTDB taxonomy): domain Bacteria; phylum Bacillota; class Clostridia; order Oscillospirales; family CAG-272; genus UMGS1696. Next base: position 537 of record USGH01000208.1, read on the forward strand.
AGATCTTCAAGGTCGTCTATGAAGCGACCCGGCAGATCGATCCGATGCGCCCGATCATCGACTCCTCCGGCTACGTCCACGTGCTGACGGACATCTACGACGTACACGACTACACGCAGGATCCCGCAGAGCTCTACCGCCATCATGAGGCACTGGCAAAGGACGGCGACCCGGTCTGGCAGAATTTCCCGAAGGACGACGCGCCGTATAAGGGACAACCGTATTTCGTATCGGAATTCGGCGGTACCTACTGGAACATCGACGAGAACAACGATCCCGCATGGGGCTACGGCAAGGCACCGGAGACGATGGAGGAATTCTACACCCGTTTCGAGGGACTGACCCACGTACTGCTCGACAATCCGAAAATGTGCGCCTACTGCTACACACAGCTGACCGACGTATTCCAGGAGAAAAACGGCATCTACGCCTTCGACAGACGCGTGAAATTCGATCTCGCAAGACTCCACGAGATCCAGTCCCATAAGGCTGCAATCGAGAAGTAATTGCGGCAGAATTGTCAAAATAACATTGTAAACATTTTCGCATCCACCCAAGACCCATTGACAAAATCGGGCGAATGCGTTACAATAAACCTGTTATCAAAAATCGCAATGAAAGGCGCGGTTATAGAAAACCGTGACGGTCATTTTATGGACAAGCAGAGAAAAGACGAGCTTTGTGAGATTGCCCGTCAGATCCGAATCGGCATCATTGACGCGGTTCACTCCGCAAAGAGCGGTCATCCCGGCGGATCCCTCTCCATCGCCGACGTTTTGGCATACCTCTATTTTGAAGAAATGAACATCGATCCGAAGAACCCGAAGGCATCCGGCAGAGACCGTATGGTCCTCTCCAAGGGCCACTGCGCACCGGGTCTCTACGCGGCACTCGCACTGCGCGGCTACTTCCCGGTCGAGGATCTCAAGACCTTCCGTCATACCACCAGCTATCTCCAGGGTCACCCGGATATGAAGCATACGCCCGGCGTGGATATGTCCTCCGGTTCTCTCGGCCAGGGCGCGTCCGTATCCTGCGGTATGGCTCTCGCCTCCAAGATCGACGCTTCTCCCAGACGCATCTATGCCATCCTTGGCGACGGCGAGACGCAGGAAGGCGAGGTCTGGGAAGCCGCTATGTTCGCCGCCCACTATAAGCTCTCCAATCTGTGCTGGCTTGTGGACTTCAACGGTCTCCAGATCGACGGTAAGATCACGGACGTTATGAATCCGCTGCCGTACGACAAGAAGTTTGAGGCGTTCGGCTGGAATGTCGTGGAATGCAACGCGCACGATTTCGACTCCATCGAAGCCGCATATCAGGCTGCCCGTGCCTGCACCGATAAGCCGACCGTCATCATCTCCCACAGCGTCAAGGGCAAGGGCGTTTCCTTCATGGAAAATCAGGTGTCCTGGCACGGTGCTGCGCCGAATGACGAACAGTACGCGGTCGCCATGCACGATCTCGGCGTAGAGCTGTAAGACGGCACCACGCTTCAGGTATCAAGAGAAAGGATTACAATAGTTATGGCTGATAAAATTGCTACACGAGAATCCTACGGTAAGGCTCTGGCGGAATTCGGCGCGATCTACCCGAACCTCGTTGTTCTGGACGCTGACCTCGCCGCTGCCACCAAGACCGGTACGTTCAAGAAGGCGTTTCCGGATCGCTTCTTCGACTGCGGTATCGCGGAAAACAATATGATCGCCGCCGCCGTTGGTATGTCCCTCTGCGGGAAGATCCCGTTCGCTTCCTCCTTCGCCATGTTTGCCGCCGGACGCAGCTTCGAGCAGGTGCGCAATGCGATAGGCTATCCGCACAACAACGTCAAGATCGGCGCGACCCATGCCGGTATCACCGTTGGCGAGGACGGCGCGACCCACCAGTGCAACGAGGACATCGCCCTCATGCGCACCATCCCCGGCATGATCATCCTGAATCCCGCAGACGACACCGAGGCAAGACTCGCGGTCAAGGCGGCGATCGAGCATGACGGCCCCGTGTACCTCCGTTTCGGCAGAATGGCGGTTCCGGTGTACTACGGCGCGGATTACGAATTTAAGATCGGTAAGGGCGTGAAGATGGCGGACGGCAATGATGTTGCCCTCATCGCGACCGGTATCGAGGTAGAACAGGCTCTCATCGCCCGTGAACTCCTTGCTGCCGACGGCATCTCTGCGTCTGTGGTCAATATCTCCACCATCAAGCCGCTGGACGAGGAGCTCGTTGTGGCGGAAGCAACCCGCTGCGGCTGTGTCGTCACCTGCGAAGAACACAACATCATCGGCGGTCTTGGCGGCGCGGTGTGCGAATGCCTGTCCGAGAAGAAGCCGACTCCGGTGCTCCGCGTGGGCGTACAGGACGTGTTCGGCAGAAGCGGTCCGGCAAAGGAGCTTATCTCCTACTTCGGTCTGGATGCCGCCTCTATCGCTGCAAAGGCAAAGGCTGCGATCGCGCTGAAATAAATCCATATAACAGGAGAGAAGATCCCATATACAGGGGGTCTTCTTTTTTGATGGGATAGACATGGCTGTGTATCCTCTCCATGTACAGAGAACAGAATAAAAAAGAAATCGGGAGAATCCGAAAACGGATCTCTCGATTTCTCTGTCCGATAGATATAGTAGGAAATTCTCCTTACTTCCGTCCGACAAACGCGCTCCAGCGGCGGATGGTCAATAGCGCAAGAACGATTCCCATGCCCGCGATCACGAGCCACGAGACGATGGTCGCCTGCCAGGACAGCTTGTCGGAGAGCGCGCCAAAGCCGTACATGGCAAGGGCACTGCCGATGTAGGTGAAGGCGTTGAGAATACCGGAGAACGTCGCAATCCTGCCGTAGCGCGCGAAATACCGCGGCACCCACGTGATGAGGATCAGGTTGATCCCGTGCATGCACCCGGTCAGGGACGCGATGAGCAGCACGGAGAGGAACACGTTGCAGTCGTAGAGGAAGTAAAGCGCGACCGCGAGCACCGCGGCTATGGCGAATAACAGCGCCGTCGTTTTCATCTCGTGCCGCACCGCCTTTTCCAGCAGATCCGCTATCTTGAACGCCAGCATCGCAAACAGCGGCATCACCACGCCGGATAACGTCGAGAGCGCGGAGGACAGATCAAACGTGTCCGCGATCAGGGTCGGCATCCACGAATCCAATCCGTCCCGCAGCATACCCTGGAGGATGATGCACACGCAGATCGGGATCAGCCCCGAGAGAATCACCAGCTTGCCGAACGGGAGCTTTTCCATGGACGGTTTATTCTCGTCTGTTTCTGTGGTTTCCGTCTTTGCCGTGCGCTCCGCCTTTTCCAGACGCGAGGTCAGCACGAGCCACACCACCGATACGATAAGCCCGAAGCCGCCCGCAATGTAGAAATTGAGCCGCCAGCCGGACAGGGCGATAAAGAGCGAGGAGGTGAGGTAGATGCATACCGTGGCAAGCGAGGATCCCACCGATACCGTCACGCAGGCGCGGCTGTAATCGTCGCCGGTCAGATGCTCTGCCATCATCCGGACCAGCGGCGGCCAGAACAACGCCTGACAGAAGCCGTTCACTGCCCATAACGCCGTCATTGCGCCGACAGCCGGACAAAACGGCATCAGCAGATTGCAGACCGACGAGGTCACGATCCCGATGAAAATCAGCTTGTGCGGGGCAATGTGATCCCCCAATACACCGCTTACGATCTGTCCGGTGCCGTAGGTGATGAAGAGAGCCGTATTCACCAGTCCCGCCCCCTCATTGGTAAACGCAAGATCCCGGATGATCTCGATCATGGTAGAGGCATAGACCTTGCGCGTGATGTAGCTTGTAAAATAGACGAGCGTACACAGAGCAATAAACAGCCCCGCGCCCGTCTTCTGTCCGTTCTTGATTTTTTCCATGTTCCCCCTCCGCGTGGTATGTACAAAACACGGTACAGTATAGCACCGACCGGGCAAAAAGTCAATCGTTTGTAAGAATTTTGTAAAATAATGTGTCGTTTGCGACAGAAAAACACGAGTGGCACTTGCAAATCCGGGGGGATCGTGCTATACTACCTATACCACAGTTTCCAAATTTTACCGGAATGACGGAGGACGGAGCCATGAAAAAATATCGTTTGTTGTCGATTTTTCTCTGCCTGTGCCTGAGCGTACCCATGCTTTCCTGCGGACAGAGCGAAAAAGAGACCGAGACCACGCCCATGCC
>USGH01000209.1 GCA_900554225.1 uncultured Eubacteriales bacterium
GCAGAGACTGTATGCCCAATGCGTACCGGGATCAAAGGTCAGCGGTTCTTTTGCAATGGCACGGACAACCTCCCGCGTCGGGCAGGTCGGATACGCCTCACGCGCTGCCTTGACGGAGGGAGAGCTGAAATCATACGTAAATCCGGCAGCCATACCAAAGAGGTGCTTTACTAGGATCGGGTTCTTTGCCGGGCGCAGGAACGTGTTGCCGTCCGCATCCGTTTCCCGTACCTGCATATCCTTGAATTCCGGCAGGTATTCGTACAGCGGATCGTTCAAAAGATATAGTCCCTCCTCATAGAGACGGAGCGCGAGTGTGCAGGTGATCGGCTTGGAGGCGGACCACATGAAGTACAATTCGTCTCCTGCCATCCGCCGTCCCTTTTCCATGTCGGCATAACCGGACTGGTACCGGTATACATCCTCGTGTCCGACACGGATCATGCAGTCGTTGCCGGGGATCCGCCATCCGGTCAGCCGATCCTGAAACGCTCTCATTTTCGCAAAATGCATATGCTTGTCCTTCCTGTGTCAATCTAAAAAATACACGCGCATATCGTTCCAGTAGCCGCCCTTAGCAAACGCGGCCTTCTGCGGGTTGGAATCGGACAGCCAGATATCGACCTCCCAGCCCTGGATCATCGAGCCGGTATCCGCGGCGGTACGCACACCGAAATCAAAGGTATCGTTCTTGACATACAGCTTTGTCCCCATCGGGATACAGCTTTTGTCGGTCGCCACAACGGATTCGTCTGCATTGTAACCGAGGTAGGTGATTCCCTCAATGTCGTAATATGTCGCGTTGCACACCTTGTAGTACGAGTAGGAATATGTATTGCCGTCGGAGCCAACCAATGTGCCGCCGATGCCAAGGGTGGAGATCTCCTCGACCGGGTATTTCGTGATGCTTTCTCCGGATTGCTCGCGGCTGATCTCCTCACCGTTGCAGTAGGTCACGGTATAGGTGATCGTTTTTTCGCCGTTCTGCCCGTACTGTGCGATTTCCTTTGTGCCGCGCGGGATCGTCTGCACCTTTGTTACCTTTGATGTGTAGGGAATCGCTTCCGTCGTCGTTATCGTGTCGTAGGTGACGGTATCCACGGCGATGGTGGCGTCCTCGGTCAGCTCCGCAGTCAGGTCGAGCGGGAATTTGTCCGTGTCGCGCACCGTATAGCCAACCTTGTCAAGCAGCGCACCGAGTGTGGTTTTCCCGGTGGATACCGTGATCGGGTCGCGATCGAAGAAGGTCAGTGTGACACTGAATTTCGCCGCCGCAGTTTCCGCCTCGGTTTCCGGTGTACCGGTATCGGCGGTTGTCGGCTCTCCATGCGGAGTATCTGTATCCGATTCCGTGTCCTTCGTGTTGTAATTGTCGGTTGTTTTCTCCGTGACCGTCAGTGCGTCCGGTGCGAAGCCCTGTGCCATATCGTAATCCGCATCCGATGGAGCCTGGTTTTTGTGCAGCGCGATCGGCAGCGTGATCGCCAAAGCCAGCACCACCACTGTGGCTCCAAGCACAGGAATCCATGGTACGTGCCGTGCGGTATGCTTCTGCGCGGGTGCAATCGACGCATCGGCTGCTTTTTTGCGGGATGGGCGGGGCTGTACGGTGTCTTCGGCAGAATGTGCGGCAGATTTGCCGGAGCCGGCAGCCTGTGCCATATGGAGCGCGCCGCGGTCGAAATGTACCGTTTTTGTCATATTGTCGTTCGCAGGCGGCGTTGTCCTGTGCCGCAGCGCATCCCGGGAGATGGTGCGCGTTTGTTCCAGAGGATCCGTTGTGGCGTGTGCGGCGGAAGAATTGGTTTGTGCGGGCTTGTCCTGTGAATGCAGAGCCTCGCGGGAGATGGTCATGGTCGCGGTATGGGCTATTTTGTCGTTGGCAATGCCGTCGGTGGCTTGTGGCGGCGTCTGCTTTTGTGCAGCATTTTTCCGGATCGGGATCTCACCGCGGCGCATATACTCCGGGATCTGTCCGCCATCCGCCCTGGGTCTGTGGTTGACGGGACGGTAATTCTGTGTATCTGCATCCGGCCGAACCGGGTATCCTTTGCCGAGCGATTGGCGTTCGTTGACGGACATGGTGTCGCGGCGTGTGCGTGTTTCCTTCGGGGATCGCTTGTTATCCACTGCGGATTTCCTTTCTTGATGGAGCTCTGCCGAGGCTTCCCATCGAAGGCGGGAAAAATCGGAAGAGATTTGGATTATCCTCTGTACAAAACGGGAAAAATATGGTATCCTATTAGAGGAAGAGAGGACTGAACGCGGGTATTTCCGGCGGATCGTCTCCAATACTGCATAAAGTATAGCACAAAACGGTGCGGATTGCAAGTTTTTTCTGGCAGAACAGGCGCGATGCGGAAAAATCCATCCGCATATATCCTATCATATCATTAAGGAAGAAAAAATATGGACACTATGATCTCCCTTGAGCGGCTCCACTCCAAAAAAGGTTTTATCTGCGACATGGACGGCGTGATCTATCATGGCAACCGCCTGCTTCCCGGCGTTTCGGAATTTGTGGATTGGCTCCGTGCGAATGGCAAGCAGTTTCTGTTCCTGACCAACAGCAGCGAACGATCCCCACGAGAGCTGTCGATCAAGCTGGCGCGGATGGGATTGGAGGTCAGTGAGGAGCATTTTTACACGAGTGCTCTTGCGACCGCCTCTTTTCTCGCGACCCAGTGTCCCGGCGGCAGCGTTTACGTGATCGGCGAACCGGGGCTGGTCAACGCACTCTATGAGGCTGGCTTCACGATGAACGACTACAATCCGGATTACGTGGTGTTCGGAGAAACGCGCTCCGTGAACTATGAAAAGATCGAACATGCCGTATTTCTTGTGCAGCGGGGTGCCAAGCTCATCGGTACCAATCCCGACCTGACCGGCCCTACTGAAGATGGCATTGTCCCTGCCTGCCGTGCGCTGATTGCCCCGATCGCGCTGACCACAGGCTGTGAACCGTATTTTGTGGGCAAACCGAATCCGCTGATGATGCGCCATGGTCTGAAACGGCTCGATCTGTCCCGCCGCGACGCCGCCATCATTGGGGATCGCATGGATACGGACATTGTCGCCGGCATCGAGAGCGAGCTGGAAACGGTTCTTGTTCTGTCCGGCGTGACGGATATCGAAGGGATCAGGCGTTTCCCGTATCGCCCGACCTATGTCATGCGCGGTGTGGGAGACGTGTGCCGGGACGCGATCGAGGTGCTGTTCTGACGGTAGGCAGATCCGTTTGCGGCGGATATGCTTTGCTGAAATTTCTGCACGTTTTTTGGAATATGCCAACCGTAAACCATTCTGTGCGAAAAACAGTATATTCGAGCTTTTCCACACAAAAATGCAGTGGATTCTGGGCATCTTTCGTGTTTCCTTGGAAAACAGGTGCCATATATCGCTGGGTTTGGCGGATAGGACGGGCAGAAAAATGCGTAAGTTTTGACAAATCTTTCGCATTGCACGGAGAATTTGCGAAAACTGCTAAAAAATTAACGTTTTATATATCGTTCCTTGCAAGATCATCTCTTGACTTTTGCCGTGCGGAATGGTATACTACACCATAGACTATGTAGCAGCACAAACAGAAATCGACAGCATGGAATGGTTCGGTCAAATGGCGCTTTCCGCGGGAGATCGGATACCAAATCAAGTAGGAAAGGAGTCGATCTCTCATATGAAACGGGTTTCAATCGCGGATGTCGCAAAGGTGGCGGGTGTCTCCGTCGCGACCGTCAGCAATGCACTCAACGGAAAAGGCAGAGTCGGCGCGGATACCGCAAAAAAAATCAAGGAGATCGCAGAGGAATTGGGATATACGCCCAGTCTTGCGGCACAGGCGATGTCGCGGAAACGGGTAAAGATCGGCATATTTATCTATCAGTTTCCGATGGAGGTTATGACGCCGATCCGCATGGGCATCGAAAAGGCGACCCGGTACTACAGCCAGTTCGAGATGGATTTTCAGGTGTTTCACTGCGATCACGATGCAATGGAGGATATTTTCTCCGCCAACGCCAAAAATATGGACGGCTGTGTGGTGATTCCCGGTGCGGGCAGTCAGGAAAGACCGGAGGTGTTCCGGCGGTACGCTGCGAAATCTCCGCTTCTGCTCCTGCAATCGGGCATGGATCCGGAGTATCGGATCCCGTCCGTCATGATCGATGCGGAAATGGTCGGCAGGATCGGCGCGGAGTATATATCCGCTCTCCACGGCGGAAAACCACTCAACACCGCGATCATCATCGGTGAGGCGAACGCGCAGATACATCGGAGCAACATCACCGGCTACCGGGAAGAAGCAGCAGCACGACAGATTGCAATCACTGAGATTGCCGAAAGCGGGGATCAGATGGATCGCGCCTATGATGTGATGGGGCAGATCCTGCGCAATACCCCGAAGCTGGACGGCGTGTTTGTCACATCGTATGTCTCTCCGGCGGTCTGCCAGTGTCTGCGGGATCTCGGCAGGGAAGAGATCTCCGTCGTCGGCGTGGATCTTTTTGCCGAAAGCCGGAGATGTCTGGAGGAAGGACAGCTCGATATGGTCATCTTCCAGAATCAGCAGCTGCAAGGCTATACGGCAGTCGAAATGATGGCGGAATTCTTCCACACAAAGAGCGCATTGGTTGACCGCAGAATCAAGCCGGAGATCGTCCTGCGTTCCAACGCCGCGTTCTATTGAGTCCGCAGAAGGCAATACTGCAAAAGCGATCCCGATACAGACCG
>USGH01000210.1 GCA_900554225.1 uncultured Eubacteriales bacterium
CCACGGGACAGCCCCGGCCCTGGTCCTCCACCTGGATGGACTTGTCCAGGAAGCGGGTCACGGTGATGAGCCGCCCGAAGCCCGCCCGGGCCTCGTCGATGGCGTTGGACATGATCTCAAACACCGCATGCTCGCAGCCCTCCAGCCCATCGGAGCCGAAGATGACCGCCGGCCGTTTCCGCACGCGATCCGCGCCCTTGAGGGAGGTGATGGACTGTTCGTCGTACACGATCTGCTTGGCGGCGGACGTTTTGGTAGTCCTTGCGGTGGATTTCCGCGTGGTTTTTGCGTCGGTCTTTGCGTCGTTGGATTGGGATTTTTGGGTTGGTTTATTGGTTTCTTTTTCCATTCTGCATCCTTTATGAGAAAAGGCTCGTTTTGTTTACAATATACAATTATGATTTAGTAGGTAGGGGAATCCAGCCGCCAACCATCGCTTTCCCGCACGATTTTGATCTCGACCTCCTCATCCGGCAGGCCATCCACGCTGCTGGGGACGGCGAAGGTGACGGCGTTCTTTTTGTTTTCGAGGATTTCCGCGTTCGCGCAGTCGTAGGTGCGGTTCAGCGGGATGGCTTCGTCTGCGAGATTCAGTCTTACGGTGAGGGTTTCGCCGTACTGGATATACCGTGCGTAGGCGGCGGTTTTGGTCACCTCGTTCTCCGTTCCCGCGTCAAAGGTATCGCTGATGCCGGAGAAGGCGCGCTCGAACAGGTAGGTACAATACGCCGGCGAAAAGACCGCTTCCGTGGCGGCACGGATCTCTTCCTCGCTCTGGAAAGGTGCGTCCTTGGCGACGGGGTGGTAATTGATGGAGGTGATGTCGGTATCGAAGGAGGCATAGAACCGCTCCACGTCCTCTCTGTCGTCGGAAATGGGCAGTCCCTCCCCGAAATAGACCTCGTTCAGGGCATACGACTGCTCCACCAGGTCCTCCAGCACCGCGCGCACGGTGTCCGGATCATTTGCGGGGGCGCAGGACGCGAGAATGAAGCATAGTGGAATGATAAAGAATATTTTTTTCATGTCAATCCTTACGATAGTGTGAGCCACATTGTACGATATAGATTGTATCGCCTTCAATCCTATAAACTATTCTGTTATAGTCATCAATTCTTCGGCTCCAATACGTTGAAAGATCCCCTTTCAGCGGTTCCGGTTTGCCAATACCTGCGTACCCGTTTCTTTCTATATCCTTAATCAGAGCCACAATTCTCTTTAGTGTTTTTTTATCCTGATTCAACCAATAGCAAAGCTCATCCCATGCAACCTCCGACCATGATTTTTTCATACCTCAGGAACCTCATGAAGCGTGCCGCCTGTCTTTTCGATCTGCTCAATGCTCTTACGCAGACGCGCCATGTTTTCATCGCTGTAAAACGGATCCTCTGTTTTCACATCAAATGGCAAACGATTCTCCCGCAGTACCGCTTTCACAAACATATTGATCGCAACCGAAACATTCATCCCAGTTTCATCACAAAATTCTTCAAATCTGCGTTTGTCATCACTGTTCATACGAACGCTAAGGGTAGCTTGTGCCATAGTATCATCCTCCATAGAGTAGTATTGACATATATAGTATACCACACACCGTGCTACTTTGTCAATACAGTGTGTGGCATATTATATCGTTTTCTATTTGGATTTATTCTTCAGTATCCGTATCGTTGCTGTCCCCGGCTTCCGCGATTTCCGTTTCTTCCGTATCCGTCTCCGTATCCGCGTCCGCTTCCTCCTCCTTTGCCTTGCCGGTGACGGCGAAGTTGGCGATGGTGCTGCCCTCGGCTACGCGCATGACGATCACGCCGGACGCGCTTCTGCCAAACTCCGAGATGCCGTCGGCGGGGGTACGGATCATGGTACCGTCGTCCGTGATGAGCAGCACGTCGCAGTCGTCGTCCACCACGGCAATGCCGCAGAGCCGGCCGGTGCGTTCCGTGATATTATGGCAGATCATGCCCTTACCGCCGCGTCCCTTGGTATCGAACAGGGCGGGGTCTGTCCGTTTGCCGAAGCCCTTTTCCGTGATGGTGAGGAGGCGATGTGCCGCCATCCATGCGGGGTCATTCTCCACGATGCACGCGCCCGCCGCGACGTCTCCCTCTCGCAGGGTCACGCCCTTGACGCCGTGTGCCGTTCTGCCCATTTCGCGGACCGAATCCGCCCGGAACCGGACTGCCTGCCCATCGCGGGTGGCGATCATCACGTCGGAATTGCCATGGATCAGCGCGGCGAATACCAGCTCATCGTCCGCATCCAGCCCGATGGCGATCTTACCGCCCTTACGCTGCATGACAAATTCGGCAAGCGGGGTTCGTTTGATGATGCCCTGTCTGGTGACCATGACGATGGACTGGTTTTCCACGCCCGCGCCCGTATCGAGTCCCTGTACGGAGAGCATGGCGGAGATGCCTTCCTCTGGCTCCAGCCCCTCCAGGAGGTTGACGATATTGGAGCCCTTGGCGGTTCGTCCGGCTTCGGGGATCCGGTACGCCTTGATGGCATGGACCTTACCGCGTGTGGTGAAGAACAGGATATGGCTATGCGAATCGGCGACAGCCACGCGTTCGATGTAGTCCTCCTCCTTGGTCGCCATGCCGATGATCCCCTTACCGCCGCGCCGCTGTGCGGAATAGGTATCCTCGGGCTGCCGCTTGATGTACCCGGTATGGGTGAGGGTGATGACGGCGTTGTGCCGCTCGATGAGATCTTCCAGGACGATCTCGTTTTCCGCCTCGGAAATTTCGGTTCGTCTGTCGTCGCCGTACTTATCGCGGATGGCGGTCATTTCCTCGCGGATGATCTGGTGAACGCGCTGGGGGTCGGCTAAGATCTCGTTGTACTCCCGGATCGCCGCCGCCAATTCCGCGAGTCGGGTTTCGATCTTCTGCCGCTCCATGCCGGACAGTCTGCCGAGCGTCATGGAGACGATCGCCTGTGCCTGTTCCTCGGAGAGGCTGAAGCGGTTCTGTAGATTGGCTTTTGCGGTGGGGGTATCGGCGGAGGCGCGGATGATGGAGATGACCTCGTCGATGTGGTCGATGGCGATTTTATAGCCCTCGTAGATATGCTCCTCGCGCAGCGCCTTTGCCAGATCGAACCGGACGCGGTTGGTGATGACGCTGGTCTGGTGCTCGATATAGACGGAGAGGATCTGGCGCAGGTTGAGGATCTTCGGCTCTCCCCCGACCAGGGCAAGCATATTGACGGCGCAGGTATCCTGGAGCTGCGTATACTTATAGAACTGATTCAGGATGATCTGGCAGTTGGCGTCCCGGCGGCATTCGATCACGATGCGCATACCGTCACGACCGGATTCGTCGCGCAGGTCGGTGACGCCCTCGACGCGCTTATCCTTGACGAGATCCGCCATGGACTTGATCAGCTCGGATTTATTGACCATATAGGGAATCTCGGTGACGATGATGCGGTGATGCTCGTCCTCGATATGCGCCTTTGCCCGGACGTTGATGTGGCCCTTGCCGGTCATATACGCCTCATAGATCCCCGCGGTACCGTAGATGCACGCGCCCGTCGGGAAATCGGGGCCCTTGATAAACTGCATGAGCTCGCGCACGCCCGCCTCGGGGTGATCCATCAAATAAATGGTGCCGTCGATGACCTCGCGGAGGTTATGCGGGGGGATATTGGTCGCCATACCGACCGCGATACCGACCGCGCCGTTGACCAGTAGGTTGGGGAAGCGGGCGGGCAGGACGGAGGGCTCGCGGCGGGTATTGTCGAAGTTCATGTCCCATTTGACGACATCCTTTTCGATATCGCGCATCATCTCGTTGGAGATTTTGGACAGTCTCGCCTCGGTATACCGGTATGCAGCCGGTGGGTCGCCGTCGATGGAGCCGAAGTTGCCGTGGGAATCGACCAGGGTATAGCGGTAGGAGAAGGGCTGTGCCATACGGACCATGGTGAGGTAGACGGCGGAGTCGCCATGGGGATGGTACCGACCGAGCACGTTGCCGACGGTGGTAGCGGATTTACGGAACGCCTTATCGGAGGTGAGGTTATCCTCGTACATGGCGTAGAGGATGCGCCTTTGACCGGGCTTCATACCGTCACGCGCGTCCGGCAGGGCACGGGACACGATGACGGACATGGAGTACTCGATGAAGGATTTGCGGACCTCCTTTTCCATATTGATGGGGACGATTTTTTGATCCGGGAAGGACAGATCGACGATCTGCTCTCCCTTACGGGGTGGTTTTTTCTCTGCCATTTTACAACAATCCTTTATTGATTCTTCCCGGACGCATTCCGGGGCTATTGTATGCACGGACTTTGTCCGTGTCTTTTTTCTTTAGGTTTGTATGCACGAGATTGCGCGGCAGGTACGAGGATGCCTTGGCATCCAGTACCGTTCCGCGCGGCTTCGGCGTACTTGCGGTACAGGCTACTTATGACTTGCAGTCGGCTTATTGGTGCTGTAACTTGCAGTTGGCTTATCAAACTGCGTTTGCTTATCAAACTGCGTTTGCTGATTTCCTTTGTTATTTATAAGGAAACTGCGTTGGACTTGGGGTGTTTTTTCTGGCTTCACCAGGGGGGAATACCACATTGTATGTGTAGATTTCATTGTTGCCTTGCGGCGCACCAGAGGACGAGGAAGAAGGACTCTGCGGAGCCCTCCTTCGCCATGGAACCACGCTTGCGTGGTTCAGTGGACTCCACCTC
>USGH01000211.1 GCA_900554225.1 uncultured Eubacteriales bacterium
GGTTTCATCGCAGATATCCGAAAGGGCTATGAAGTCACCAAAGGAGCAGAGCCTGTCTGTCCCTCTTGCTCTGGCATAGGCGCAGGCAAGAGGCGAGTCGTCAAGCCCCTCTATGTCATCGACAAAGCACGCCTTCTTCAGATCCGAAGGAAGCGGGACTGCAACCGCACCGGAGGTGGGGCTTACGTGCTTGAAGGAGGTTGCGCAGACCATCCCGGTCGCTTCCTTCAATTCCTTGACCAATTGCCAGCTGTTGAACGCGTCGAGAAAATTGATGTAGCCCGGTCTGCCGTTCAGAATTTCGATGGGCAGGTCGGCACCGTTTTTCATATAGATGCGCGCAGGCTTCTGATTCGGGTTGCAGCCATATTTTAATGCAAATTCTTTCATACGATACTCTCCTGAGGATGCTCTGTGTAAATCGTTTTTTGCGCTGAAAAGTCCGGAGTTGAAAGCGCGGATAGATTGGTTTTCTGCGCAAAAACGACCTTGAATCAGAGTCTTCCTGATTATTCCTCTTCCTTAACGTTCTTGTTGATCAGCCGCGTTTCGTATTCCCCTGTGGTGAGATCGACGTAGCGCGTGTACAGTGAGATTTTGTTGGTCTCATCGAGATTTTCCCAGATCGCGGCGGTAAATTCATCGATGGTATCCGGGATGGCAATGCGCTCCGGTTCGCCTGCAAACGTCGGGATCGGATTGCCGTCCGTCACGTAGGTGTGCAGGAAATGACCCAGTCCCGCCTTTGCCGGATAGGAGAACAGCTCGCGCACACAATCGCTGCCGTCCTCATCGATGGATTTGCAGATGTGCAGCTGATACCGCATATCGCCGTTTCCAAAATAGCAGATGCCGCTGATCCGGGGCGTGTAATTCGGCGCGTCCGGCTCAAATTCCCGTGTTTCCAGCGCGGAGGCAAACGTGCCACCCATGAGGATATGCTTTTGCACCGTATCCGTCTGGTCGCCGTTTGTCACCACCAGCATCTTTCCGAGATCGCGCACCGGATAGTAGATGATGAGCGACGGATCCTCCACGCGGGATACGTCAAAGGGATACGTCCGCACATCTCTGCCCTCTTCCAGAAATACCCGGTTCCGGCTGTTCGCGCTTCTGCCCATGATGAAATATGCCACAGCTCCGAATCTGCCGTCCGCCGTTTTGCCAAGCATGATCCCGCGTCCCACATAGGGATTGCCGGAGAGCACGTCCTTGATTTCGTGAATCTTATATACGTTCATCCCATTCTCCTCACTTTCTCTCACCGCAGATCCGCTCCGCCACCATCTCACAGGCGCGCGGCAGGAGGATCCATTCCGCTTCTTCCATCACGCGGCGTTGGAGTACCTCCGGGGTATCGCCCTCGTGTACGTCCACTGCCTTTTGTAAAAGGATCTGCCCGCCGTCCGGGATCGCGTTTACGTAATGCACCGTCGCGCCCGTCACCTTGACGCCGTATGCCAGCGCAGCCTCGTGTACGTGCAGTCCCCAGTATCCCTTGCCGCAGAACGACGGGATCAGCGCAGGATGCACATTGATGATCCGCCTGTCCCATCTGCCCGTGAAATCCGCCGACAGAATGCTCATAAAGCCCGCCAGCACGATCATCTCGATCCCGTATGCCGCAAGATACCGCTCGATCTCCGCTTCAAACCGGTCGCCCAGTTCCTTCCGATGCGCCACCACCGCAGGAATGCCGTGATTCTTTGCCCGCTCCATCGCGTATACGCCCGGCTTGGACGACAGCACCAGCGCGATCTCCCCGTGCGGCAGCTCTCCTCTGTCCGATGCATCAAGGATCGCCTGCAAATTCGTTCCGCCGCCGGATACAAATACCGCTATCTTTACCTTTTCCATATCACTCGATCACCACGCCGTCGCCTTCGATGACCTCGCCAACCACATACGCGTCCTCGCCGTTTGCCCGGAGGATCGCCAGTGCCGTATCCGCGTCTTCCTTTGCTACAGTCACGCACATGCCAACCCCCATGTTGTACGTATTGAACATATCGCGCTCGTCGATGCTCCCGGCTTTTTGCAGCAGCGTGAAAATCGGCGGAATCCGGAGACTTGTCCGGTCGATCTTCGCACACAGTCCACCCGGCAGCGCACGCGGAATGTTCTCATAGAAGCCGCCGCCCGTAATGTGGGAGATGCCGTGTACCTGCACATTGTCGAGCAGTGCCAGGATCGGCTTGACGTAAATGCGCGTGGGTGTGAGCAGAACCTCACCGAGGCTCTTGCCATCAAGCTCCGCAATCGGCAGAGTCAGATCTGCGTTCGCTACATCAAATACACGGCGCACCAGGGAGAAGCCGTTGGAGTGGAGTCCGCTCGACGGCAGGGCGATCAGCACATCCCCTGCCCTCGTCCGGCTCTTGTCCACGATCCGGCTCCGATCCGCAATGCCCACCGCAAATCCGGCAAGATCGTACTCGTTCGGATCCATCAGTCCGGGATGCTCTGCCGTTTCTCCGCCGACTAAGGCGCATTCCGACTGTACGCAGCCCTCCGCCACACCTGCCACGATCGCGGCGATCTTTTCCGGCACGTTTTTTCCGCACGCGATATAGTCCAGGAAAAATACCGGGCGCGCACCGCAGCAGATGATGTCGTTCACGCACATTGCCACGCAGTCGATGCCCACCGTGTCGTGCTTGTCTGTCAGGAACGCGAGCTGTACCTTGGTGCCCACGCCGTCTGTGCCGGATACGAGAATCGGGTCGGTGATCCCGTACTTTTTCATGACCGCCCCCATATCGAACATACCGCCAAAGCCGCCGATCCCGTCACATACGCCGGTCACAACGGTCCGGGCAATGTGTGCCTTCATCAGCTCCACGGCGGTGTACCCGGCTGTAATGTCCACGCCCGCGTTCTTGTATGCTTCACTGTAGCTTTTCATTCTGGTATACCTCAATCCTCGTTATCGTTGTTGTTTTCCTGTACGCGCCTGGTCCACTGCGGCTTGGCTTCGGAAATCTTCGTGTCGTATCGACTGCGGATGATCTCGTCGGGATGCTCGGTTGGATGCTCCCCGGTGAAGCACGCGCAGCAGAAGCCGTTCTCCGGATTGTCCGTCAGGCGCACCACATCGGACAGCGGCAGATACCCGAGCGAATCCACATTCAGGATCCGTGCGATCTCGTCGTTCGTGTGCCGGTTGGCAATCAGGATGTCGCGGGAGGAAATGTCCGTGCCGTAGTAGCAAATGTCGATAAACGGCGGCGCGGAGGAACGCATATGTACCTCGACCGCTCCCGCCTGCCGCAGCAGTCCGACAATACGCTGACAGGTCGTGCCGCGGACAATGGAGTCGTCCACCATGACCACGCGCTTGCCCTTGACGACGGAGGAGATCGGGTTCAGCTTGATCCGCACGAGATTTTCTCTCGCCGACTGACCGGGTGCGATGAAGGTTCTGCCGATGTATTTGTTCTTGATAAAGCCGACCTCGTAGGGGATGCCGGACTGCTTTGCGTACCCGATTGCCGCGTCCAGCCCGGAATCCGGTACGCCGATGACGACATCCGCCTCCACGGGATACGCCTTTGCGAGATACATACCCGCGCGCAGTCTCGCCTCATGGACGGAGCAGCCCTCAATGACGGAATCGGGACGGGCAAAATAGATGTGCTCAAATACGCAGAGACGATGCGGCTTTTCCCCGCAATGGTCCCGGATGGAGCGCATACCGTTTTTGTCGAAAATGAGGATCTCACCGGGATCGATCTCGCGGATCAGGGTAGCTCCCACCGCGTCCAGGGCGCAGGATTCCGAGGCGACCACGTAAATGCCGTCCTCCCGTTTGCCGTAGCAGAGCGGATGGAAGCCGTAGGGATCCCGGAACGCGATGAGCTTCTGCGGGGACATCACAACGATGGAGTAGGAGCCGACCAGGCGCGTCATTGCTTTGTTGATGCTTTCTTCAATGGAATTGGCGTTCAGCCGCTCCTTGGTGATGAGGTAGGAGATGATCTCCGCGTCACTGGTCGTGTGGAAGATCCCGCCGTCCAGCTCCAGCTCGTCCCGCAGCGCACGGAAATTGCACAGGGAGCCATTGTTCGCGATCGCCATGCGTCCCTTGATGTGGTTGACGACGATAGGCTGCGCGTTCAGGCGGTCTCCGGTGGTATTCGCGCCGTACCGTACATGGCCGACCGCCATACATCCCTCTCCCAGCTCCGTCAGACGCGCCGGGGTGAACACGTCATTGACCAGACCGTCATCCTTATAGGAACGGAACACACCGTCGTCGTTCACGACAATGCCGCAGCTTTCCTGACCGCGATGCTGTAGGGCGTACAATCCGTAGTAGGTCAGGGACGCCACATGGGCTCTGTCCGGGGCAAATACGCCGAATACGCCGCATTCTTCTCTCAAATCACTCACTGTTCCTCTGCTCCTTTTTTATAATCGATGGTTTGTATGCGAAAAATACGCAGCGGCGGCACGGCTCCTTTTGCGGGAAGACGTACCTGCCCTGCGTATTGTTTGTTATTTGAATCGTTCCTGTAGTGCCGCATCCTTCGCGAGTACCGTATCCGCGGCTTTTTTGCGCGTTTCTCTGATTTTTTCCGCAAGCTCCCCATCGGACAGAGCCAGGATCTGACAGGCAAGATGGGCGGCGTTTGCGGCACCGTTCAGCGCGACCGCAGCGACAGGGATTCCGGAAGGCAT
>USGH01000212.1 GCA_900554225.1 uncultured Eubacteriales bacterium
AATTATCTCGCGACCTTTGTCCGGATCGGGGAGCATATCCACACCTCCGCCTGTCCCGCACTGCCCTCTTTGCGCGATACGGTGGAACAGTCCATTGCGGCAGCCCATCTGTCCGACAGCCAGAAGGCATATCTGCACCGTCTCCATACCGCACTGGATACCGATGGGGACAAAATATGCCATGGGGATCTCGATCCGACCAATGTGGTGCTGACCGGCGGAGACGGCTACCGGATTCTCGATTGGTCCCACGCCACGCACGGCAATCCCGCGATGGATGCCGCCTGCACCTATCTGCTTCTCTGCCGCAGCGACGGACGCGCATTTGCCGACGATTATCTCACGCGATATGCGGCTGTCACGGGCGAGAGAAATGTTCGGTCGTATCTGCCGCTTGCCGCCGTCGTTCGCTATGTACACGCCAATGCGGACACACGCGCGTTCCTCACCCCTTTTCTATACGAACAAACAAACGTTATGGATAAATAAGCATATTTAATCTATTGCACACGAACAACGGAAAAAAGAAAGGACAAGTTTTTATGAAAATCACTGTATGTATTGGCTCTTCCTGCCATATCAAAGGCTCCCGTCAGGTGGTGGAGCAGCTACAGGAGCTGATTCGCGAAAAGGATCTCGGCGACCGCGTGGAGCTTGCGGGTACGTTCTGTATGGGACAATGTCAAAAGGGCGTATGTGTGACCGTGGACGACGCATTCTATTCCGTCAGTCCCGATACCGTGCCGGCATTCTTTGATACCGCCGTCGTCGCAAAGCTCTGAGACGATACGCAATTCCCGGCGCAGCGCACAATCCCGCGTCGTTTTGTCGATTCATTGTACTGTAATTTAGGAGGCACATTCCCCATATGAGAAAATTTGATACCAAAGTCCAGCACCTGAAATACAAGGTTTTGCGCGAGGTGGCGCGATTCGCATGGAACGGTACGCTTACGGAAAACGTCATGGATATTCCGAAGCTGATCGTCCCCGGAAAAACGCCGACCATGCGCTGCTGTGTCTATAAAGAGCGTGCGATTCTCGGCGACCGCGTCAAGCTCGCGATGGGCGGGGATCGGAACAATCCGAACGTCATCGAGGTCATTGAGACTGCCTGTGACGAATGCCCGATGGGTGGTTACGAGGTGACGAACGCATGCCGCGGCTGTCTGGCACATCGCTGTGAGGATGCCTGTCGGTTTGGCGCGCTGACCTTTGACCAGAATCATGTGGCGCACATCGACAAAACGAAATGTAAGGAATGCGGCGCGTGTGCGAAGGTCTGCCCGTACACCGCGATCATCAGCCGGAAACGACCGTGTGAAAATGCGTGCAAGATCAAGGCGATCAAGATGAACGAGGACAAGGCGGCGGCGATCGACAACGAAAAGTGCATTTCCTGCGGCGCGTGTGTGTACCAGTGTCCGTTCGGCGCGATCTCCGACAAATCCTACATACTGGATGCGATCGACATTCTGAAAAACAGCGACGAAAACCGGAATTACAAGGTGTACGCCATCGTCGCGCCGTCCATCTCCAGCCAGTTCACCTATGCCAAGCTCGGACAGGTCATCACCGGTCTGCGGGAGCTGGGCTTCCATACCGTCATTGAGGCGGCACTCGGCGCGGATATGGTCGCCTACGCAGAATCGAAGGAGCTTGCCGAAAAGGGCTTCCTGACCAGCTCCTGCTGCCCGGCGTTTGTCTCCTACATCGAGAAGGCGTTCCCGCAGCTGCTGCCGCTCGTATCGCACAATCTCTCTCCGATGGGAGCAATTGCAAAATACATTAAGGAACACGAAGCACCCTGCAAGACGATCTTCATCGGTCCCTGCACCGCCAAGAAGATGGAGGTACAGAAGGATTCCGTCAAGCCGTGGGTGGATGTCGCTATGACGTTCGAGGAATTGCAGGCACTCTTTGACAGCCGCGATCTTGATATCACCACGCTCGATGAGGGTGTGCTGGACAACGCGTCCTACTACGGCAGAATTTTCGCACGCTCCGGCGGTCTGTCCGATGCGGTTGCCGAGGGACTCAAGGAACACGGGATCACCGATTTCGAGCTCAAGCCGTGCGCTTGTGACGGGATCGAGGAATGCCGGCTTGCCCTGCTGAAAAAGAGCAAGAACCTTCTTGACGCGAACTTCATTGAGGGCATGGCGTGTATCGGCGGTTGTATCGGCGGCGCGGGCTGTCTGACGCATGGCGATAAGAACAAGGCAGAGGTCGATAAGTACGGTAAAAAGGCGTATGAAAAGACGATCACCGACGCGATCTCCATGCTGAAGGAATAAGCATAAAGCAAAAGAAGGATCCATCCGGAATCCCACAGAGGGGATCGGACGGATCCTTTTTATATCTGTATCTCACCACATCCGTGTCAGGATATAGCAGAACAGGAGCAGGATCGCGAGAAACGAGAAGTTGACAAGGGAGAATTTTGCGAGATACACGCCGGATTTGCCGGGATTGTGCCGTGTGTACTCCCGGAACGTGATGAGACTGGCAAGGGAGGCGATGATGGTCCCGGTTCCGCCGATGTTCACACCAAGCAGCAGCTCCCGCCAGTTGTCCGTGAAGTGGGAAAGCAAGATCGCCGAGGGAACGTTGCTGATGCACTGGCAGGACAATGCGGAAACGATCAGGGGAGAGGTGGATAAAAGGCTGCCGAGAAAGCTCTGTACCGCCGGGATCCGCGCCAGATTGCCGGAGAAGATAAAAAAGCAGACAAAGGTACACAGAAGCGGATAATCCACGTCGAGAAGGGCGCGCCGATCGAGAAAGAGCAGGGCTATGGGGATCACAATGAGTCCGAGCCAATAGGGAAGCGCACGGAACACGATGGCGATGGAGAAGGCAAAGAGCGCGAGGTAGACGATGGTCCGACGGCGCGGCAGAACGATCTTCTCCGTGCGCACCGTCAGCCGATCGGCGGGGAAGCAGAGACAGCAGACGGTGATCATGGCGACGGAGAGGAGAAACGGCGGAAACATGACGCGCAGAAAATCCGGCGTGGGAATCGCAAAATAAGAATAGAGGTAGAGATTCTGCGGATTGCCGAAGGGAGTGAGCATGCCGCCAAGATTCGCTGCGATATTTTGCAGGATAAAGACATATGCCATGTGCCGCTCTTCTCCGGTTTCCGACAATACGATGTAGCCGAGCGGGAGAAAGGTGAGCAGTGCCATATCGTTCGCAATGAGCATGGAGCCGATGAACGTGATGTATACAAGGGCAAGGACCGAGCGGCGCAGATTTTTCGTCACCGAGATGATCCCGCAGGCGATACAGGTGAAAAAGCGGATATGGCGGAGAGCGCAGACCATTGCCAGTGTGCAGAAGAGGCAGGTCAGCGTGCGCGTATCGAAATAACCGAGATAGGCTTGATCCGGCGGCACGAGAATGGCGGAGAAGAGGGCAAGCAGAGCCGCGATACACAGTACGGTATTCCGGCGGATACAGGCGATGAGCTTTGCGGGAAGGCCGAGCGGAGAGGTGGGGAGATGCGGATGAGCAGACTGCATGACGATACCTCAGGAGTGATGTTGCGCGGAAAGACCCGATGGAACGGCTTCCGGCGCACGAGGTATAGTATACACCCGGAAAATGGCGGATGCAATAGGAAAATGGACGATTTCGCTGTGTTTGCCGGGGAAAGTTTTGTTGGAAATGCGTTTTACTATTGACTTTCCCGGAAGATTGTGGTATGCTTTCTGTGCAATTTGAGAATAAACTAAGGAGCGAATGATGAAAACCTATCAGAGAATGCTATCCCTCCTGCTGTGCGGACTCCTGCTCATGGCATCCTGCGGTAAGGCGGAAACACAAAATCCCGAAACGGATGCCGTTGCCGGGGAAAGCGATACGACAGCGGAAAGCGAAACGGAGCCTGCCGAAACGGAAATCTCCGACGATCTGCCGGATAAGGATCTCGGCGGCTGGGATATGGACATCGTCTGCCACGAGGACGCGTTATCCGGTACCTGGACCTTTACTGCGGAGGAGCTCAACGGCGAGCTGATCAACGACGAGATCTACAACCGCACGGCCCGTCTGGAGGATCGGTTCAATTTCAATTACAACGTGGTGCCGCCGGAGGGCTCCGATGTGTGGGGCAGAATGGGAACGGTGCTCACGAATCTGGTCGCCGCCGGGGACGATGTGTATGACCTCGCGATCTACTACACGTATCAGCTCCAGGCGCAGATGGTGCAGGGCAAGCTCTTCTACAATATGCTGAAGATCCCGTACATCAATTTTGACAAGCCGTGGTGGCATACCGAGATCAACGACACGTTTACCCTGTATGGCTATCTCCCGGCGATCCTCTCCGACTACTCCCTGAATTCCTATCAGTATGCCAATCTGCTTGTGTACAACACCGCCATGGCAGAGGATCGCGGCATTGACGGACTGTACGATATGGTGCGCGACGGGACATGGACGATGGACAGCTTCCAGAAAATCGTGGAAAGCGTGACCACCGATACAAACGGCGACGGCAAATACGACGAAAACGATACCTACGGCTACGCGACCAACTTCGGTTATCACGCGCTGACCTGGTGCTACGCGATCGGCGAAATGGGCGTACACCTGAGAGAGGACGGCGTAGAGCTTGCAAAAACGATTTGTGAAGATGCATGCTACATTTCCGCTGCAGGAAACGGAC
>USGH01000213.1 GCA_900554225.1 uncultured Eubacteriales bacterium
ATGACGGTGGGGTGCCGTATGAACGGATCCTGCGGCAGGGCGAGACGATCCTGAAAAAGCTATATGCGCACAACCCGTATGCCGAGGTGGTGACGATCCTGACGACGACGGGTTCCGTCTGCGAAATGCTGGAAAAGGGCGGCGAATATGTATCGCGGAGCGCGTATCTCACCCTGTCGCACCACTACCGCATTCCCGCCATCGATGTGGGGAATCCGCTCCACTATGCCGTGATCCGTGCGGGCGGCGATTTCCATACATACACCACGGACACGGTCCATCCGAACGATGCCGGATACGCGATCTACACGAAAACGATCACGGAGCAGCTTGCAAAATGGTTCGGGGAGACCGCTGTGCCGGATATGCCCGCAAAAGCGGTACTGCCGGAGCCGCTGTGCCCGGTTCTGGATCTGGACGCGCGTATGATCGACTGCGGCGCACTGGACAATTTGCGCGCGGACGGATTTTCGCTGGTCGAAGAATCGATGTGCGGCAGGTACCCGCGGTATTTTGCAGGCACCCATCCGGGGGACACGTTCTCGTTCACCTTTACGGGAAAATCTGCCGGGTTCTACTGGATGCTGGCGAAGGACGCGGGAGATGTGATCGTGACCGTGGATGATGGTGAAGAAATGCCGCTGCGCGCATGGGATCACTACTGCAAAGCGTTCAATCGTGCCGGCCCGTCCTTCTTTGCGCATGATCTGCCGCATGGGACGCACACCGTGACCGTAAAAATCTCGGACGACAAGGCGGAGGAATCCGAGGGACACGCGATCCGGATCGGCTGCATTCTCGTATCGTAAACAAATATACGCGGAGATCGGAGCGGATTCGGTCTCCGTTTTTTGCGTATACAGGAACGCAAGCGATACTTGAGTCGGCGGATTCTGCCGTGCGGCAACCGATTTTTTCCGACACAAGCAACGCTTTATTGTTTTTTCGCGCCGCGTGGCTTATACTGGTGGCACCGGAGGAAAAACAAATCTCCGCGACAATCCTATATGGGAGGACAACGCGATGGCAAACAAGGAGGATAAGATTATGTTTGAAATGCGAGAGGTCGGAAAGAAAATCACCGAGGGCAGACGGGCGAAGGGCATGACGCAGATGGCGCTGGCGGACGCGCTGGGGATCAGCTATCAGGCGGTCAGCAGCTGGGAGAACGGACGGACGATGCCCGATATTTCCAAGCTGCCGGAGATTTCCGAGATCCTTGGTATCTCCGTGGACGAAATACTCGGGAAAGAAGCTCCGGCGGTACAGGCAGCGCTCACGAACGACACCGAAGCAGTGCTCACCCCTGAGGACATCGCCGAGGCCGCGCCGATCCTGCCGGATGAGCGTGTGGAGGAGATGATCGAGACGCAGATGGAGCCGGAACTTCAGGACGTGGATTTTTCCGCCATCCAGCCCCTTCTGCCGTTTTTGAAGGGAAAGAATTGCGATCGAATACTCTGGTATTTATATGAGCGCGGCGATTTTGAGCATTTGTACGCTGCTTTGCCGTTCGCGGACAGAGACACCATCGGCGAAGTATTTTTGCGTATGGTCGCAGCTGGACAGGACGCGAAGCCACTCATCGTTTACGCTTCCAATGCAGTCCGGAACGAGGGCTTCCACATCGCGATACAGAATGAAAACTGGGAGATGGCAAAGAGCTTTGCGGCGTTTGTCGACCATGCTGTGATCGGCAAGGAAATGCTGGATGTAGAAAAATCCGGGAACGGAGACAAGCTCCCGCTATACCCCTTCCTGCAAAGATCCGATATGGATCCGATCGCGTGGGAACGGTATCGGAGAGAGGGTGTAGATGGGCTGGCAAAAATGCGCGTATTTCTCTCCCGCGATACGATTGTGGAGATTGCAAAGGATTCTGTCGTGCGCCACGGTCTTTCCTCTATCGTACCGCTGCGCGCGTTTATTCCCACAGACGCATTGACACAGATTTTAAGCTCCGCCCTGGAGCAGAACTGAGCGGAATCGGTACAGGAGGAGGACGAAAACCATGTTTGCAATGAAAGAGGTCGGAAAGAGAATCACCGAGGGCAGGCGGGCGAAGGGCATGACGCAGATGGCGCTGGCGGACGCGCTGGGGATCAGCTATCAGGCGGTCAGCAGCTGGGAAAACGGTCGGACGATGCCTGATATTTCCAAGCTGCCGGAGATTTCCGAGATCCTTGGTATCTCCGTGGACGAAATACTCGGGAAAGAAGCTCCGGCGGTACAGGCGGCGCTCACGAACGACACCGAAACAGTGCTCACCCCGGAGGACATCGCCGAGGCCGCGCCAATCCTGCCGGACGAGCGGGTGGAGGAGATGGTCGAGAAGCAGATGGAGTCGGACGCCGTGGAGCTGGACTACGACGCGGTCGAGCCGCTGCTCAATTATCTTGACGAAGACACCTGCGGGAAGATTTTCCATAGGCTGTACGAAAATGGCGAGTACGCGAAAATGGCGAAAATGCTCGACTATGTAGAGGAGGATGCCGTGGATGAGGTGTTTCTCGGTATGGTCGCGGATGGCAAAGAGGAGGCGCGCAAGCTCCTCGACCACGTGAGCGACGACGCAGCGAATAAGGCGTTCCAAAGCTGTGTGCGGAATGAGCGGTGGGAAATGGCAAAACGTATGGTGGATTACGTGGACGAGGATGTGATCGGCGCGGAGATGCTCTCGCTGGCACAAGCTGGGAAGCTCGACCAGCTGCCGTTATTCGACTATCCGAACGAGGACGATATTGCAAAGATCGCATGGGAGGCGTACCAGAAGGACGGCGTTCCGGCGGTCAAACCGATGCTCGACTATATCTCCGAGGACGATATCGAGAAAATCGCCATGGATGCGGCCAAACGGCACGGTATTCCCGCCATCACGCCGCTGCTCGACTATCTGGACGAGGACTTTCTCAAAGAAACCATCCGCAAGGCATACAATTTATAAAAAAAGAAGCGCGGCGGTACCCGGATACGTGATTTTCCCCGGATACCGCCGTTTTTTCATCCGTTCTCTTGCATTTGCGCGCCGATCCTGTTATACTATAGAAAAACCTCGACTCCCTTCAGAAAGGCGGCAATCCCATGGACAACGCACCCCACACGCGCCAAAACCCGAATGTATGCGCTGCACCGCAGTCTATATCCCGTGGAGAAAAAATCGCGCGGATCCTACTGACAGTGCTGCTTTCCCTGCTCTGTATCCTCTCGACCGTCGTCGCCTGCACCGTTTTTTCCGTGCGCACCAGTCTGACCCCGCTGCAAATCTACAACAGTGCCGCAATGCTCGATCCGGCGGGAATCTGCGTGGCGATGAACGAGGATGACTCCCCCTTTACGCTGGGTGAAGCAGTGGCAGCGGGCTTTGATTCCATTGGCGTCGCACTGACGGAGGAGGATATCACCGATATTCTCGACCGATGCGGAATCCCGACCCTGCTCACCGCTATGGCACAGGATGCGTGTCGGCATTTTCTCGGCTCCGGCTCTCTCCCGCTCTCAACCTGGACTGCGGAGGAGGTCGCCGACTATATCGTTGGTGCCATGGACGAGGGGATGTACCAGTTTCTCTCCTATCTCGGCGATCCGTATGAGCTGAGTACGTATCTCTTTGCCCGTGCCATCGTTCTCATTCCGGTAGAGGGACTATATGCCCTGTACGCGCCGTATCGCGTTTTCGCCTCCGAGCCGGTCCTCGTCTGTGCGTTCTCCTGCGCCGTGATCTCGTTCTGTTTTCTCGTACTGCTCGGTATGCTGCGCGCTGCCTTCCGCTTCCTCACGCTATTCGACTGCGTGCTGTTTCTCCTCCTCACCGATCTGACCGGACGGCTGCCGAATCCTGCAGCGGGAGAGCTGCGGTACCCGTTTCTGGAGGAGCTTTTCCGCGCTGTGACCGGACAGATACGCGTCTGTTTTCTCACGTGCGCAACGGTTTCTCTCGTCCTGTTCATCCTGTCGCTGCTGTTCTATATCCGCACACGTCGATTTCGGGCAAAAGCGCAGGAAATATAGCCGCCTGGCAAGTAGATTTCCGTCTTTCTTGCATATCGCGGCATATGCCATTCCAAAAAAGTAAACTTTCTATAAATTCCGGTTTTTTTTGGCCCGGAGTGTGGAAATTCCGGGAAATCTGTGGTATAATATCTGTTGCGGGCGCGAGGCTGCGGGTTTTTTCGTGCCTTTTCCGCGGTGTATCCGTGCAGATATGCCGCTGTCCATGGTGTATACGCGAAATCGTATCATCCTGACACGCCGCGCGCCGCGAAAACCGCTTTTCCACCATATCGGCAAAGCGGAATCAGAATTTGTCAGCGCAACAAATTTATATACTATTTTTCGGAGGTAATCAATCCAATGGCCAACAAGTATGTTTACCTGTTCTCCGAAGGCAACGCAAACATGCGTGAGCTCCTCGGCGGTAAGGGTGCAAACCTGGCAGAAATGACCAACATCGGTCTGCCCGTTCCGCAGGGCTTCACCATCACTACGGAAGCCTGCACCAGATACTATGAAGACGGCAAGACCATCGCGCCCGAGATCATGGACGAGATCAACGCATACATCGTAAAGATGGAAGAGATCACCGGCAAGAAGTTCGGCGACCGCGAAAACCCGCTGCTCGTTTCCGTTCGTTCCGGCGCAAGAGCATCCATGCCCGGTATGATGGACACCATTC
>USGH01000214.1 GCA_900554225.1 uncultured Eubacteriales bacterium
GACGTCCAGACCTTGTGCGCCGCCTCTTCTCCTTTCATAGCCGCTACCAGTGCCGCGCCGAATTTTTGTGCAGCTCCCATCCCGCAGGCAGTGATCCGATGATCGTCTGCGGCAATGGCACCATCTTCCACTCTGGCACCGTGCAGATCCGTTTCAAAGCCCGGATAGCACACCGCGCGACAGCCCGCAAGCAGTCCGCGTTTGCCAAGAATCATCGGGGCGGCACAAATGGCACAGAGATACGCTCCCTGCTCTGCTGCCGCACGGATCCACTGATCCGCCTCCGGCGACTGGTCTATATGCTTCGCGCCCGGCATTCCACCCGGCAGGATCAGCATTTCTATATCGTTCGGCACCGTCTCTGTAAGCACAGCGTCACCCATTACGCAGATCTGATGCGCACCGACAGCAAATCCCGCCTTGTCATTTTCCCGCAGTGTAAGCGTCGTCACAGACAGTCCTGCCCGACGCAGCATATCGATCGGGGTCAGTGCCTCGATTTCCTCAAAACCGTCCGCCAAAATGCAATATATCATATTCGTATGTCCTCCGTCAGTCACACGCACCCGCTCCGGTTCCGCACGAATCGGTCAACACAGGTACGCACTTTATATTATACCATTCTTCCCCTGTCAAGCGATTAACAATTCATAAATTTTCTGTTTCTCTATCCGTTTTTTCCAGAGGAATCAGCCGTGCACGGATCTCTGCGGCGATCTCCTCACGGCTTTTCTGCGTTTTTCCATCCGGAGCCGCACAGGGGATCACGGTCCAGCCGCATTGTCCCGCCGCGTACAGGGCTGCGACACGGCAGGCGGCAAGATACGCATGATCCTTTTCGTGAATGTCGAGCGACTGTCCCGTTTCTCCGCTCCGCTTCTGGACATTTGCATCCGAGAGCGTTTGCGGCACATCGAGAAACAGCACTTGATCCGGCTCCGGGATCCCAAGCTTATGATATTCAAAATCCCACAGCCAATCGAGAAACGGATCCCATGCTGCTTTGTCCATCTTTGCAAGCTGATGATATGCGTTGGCTGTTGTATACCGATTGGCAACCACCACGGTATCGGGATCGCGGTAATCCTTCTCCCAATCCGTGCGATAGCTGACATACCGATCGGTCGCAAAAAACATCGACGCGGCATAGGCATTGGTGTCTGCGGGATTCTTTCCCAGTCCACCGGAGAGATAGAGACGCACAAAATGAGAGCTGTCCTTCTCGTACATCGGAAAATCGATGAGCCGCACTGTCTTCCCCTCTGCACGCAGCGTATCACACAGCAGACGGGTCTGCGTACCCTTGCCGGAGCCGTCCAGTCCTTCCAATACAATCAGCTTTGCCATAGATATCGTTCCTCGTTTTTCTCCGGCTGTCATTCCACCTCGTGCGACAGTACCAGTTCCATAAATTCCTGTTTGGTGATCAGCACCTTGCGCGGGCGTTGTCCATCCGGCGGCGATACGTAGCCAAGCTGCTCCATGCGGTCGATGAGCTTTGCCGCTCTGCCGTACCCGAGGGACAGTCTGCGCTGGATGAGTGAGGTGGAAATCTTTCCGCTCTCAACGGCAACCTCCAGTGCCTGCCGCAGCATCGGATCGTCCTCGCCGTCGATGGCTTCTCCTCCGTCACCGGCAGCACCTGCGGCTCCCTTGCCCTTTTTCACACCGCAGCGCGCCGCTTCCTTCTCGATCTCCTCAAGGACAGCATTCGAGTAGGATTCGCTCTGCTTATTCATATTCTTAATGTAGGAAACAACCTCCTCCACATCCGATTCCGATACAAACGCACCCTGTACGCGAATCGGCTTCTGCGCACCGACCGGATTGAAGAGCATATCGCCCCGTCCGATCAGATTTTCCGCGCCGCCCCGGTCGATGATGGTGCGCGAGTCGATCTGGGACGCGACGGTGAATGCAATACGGGAAGGAATGTTTGCCTTGATCAGCCCGGTGATGACATCCACGGATGGCCGCTGCGTACCGATGATGAGGTGCATACCGGCGGCTCTTGCTTTCTGCGCCAATCGGCAGATCGACTCCTCCACATCGTCGGGGGCGGTCATCATGAGGTCGGCAAGCTCATCGATGATGATGACGATCTGCGGCAGAAATTCATAGTCGGGATCGTCCTTTGTGACCTCGTTGAACATCTTGAGATCCCGCACGCCAACCGCTTCGATCAGTCCAAACCGCCGCTCCATTTCGCCAACTGCCCACGACAGAGAGCCTGCCGCCTTTTTGGGATCGCTGACCACCGGAACGAGCAGATGCGGGATCCCATTGTAGATCGACAGCTCGACCTTCTTTGGATCCACCAGTATGAGCTTGACCTCACTCGGCTTCGCTTTGTAGAGCAGGCTCACAATCAGACTGTTGATGCAGACGGATTTTCCCATACCGGTAGCACCGGCAATGAGCAGATGGGGCATTTTCGCAATGTCAAAATAAACAGAGTCCCCCGCAACATCCGCACCGAGACAGCAGGTCAGACGGCTTTTCGCATTCCGGAACGCGTCGTCCTCGATGAGGGTGCGCAGATGTACCGTGGACTGCCGTTTGTTCGGAACCTCGATACCAACCGCGGATTTGCCCGGTATCGGTGCCTCAATCCGCACGCCCGTTGTCGCCAGATTGAGGGAAATATCGTCCACCAGATTGACGATCGAACGCACACGGGTTCCGGGTTCCGGCAACAGCTCATACCGTGTGATCGTCGGTCCGCGTGAGATATTCTCGATTTTCGTTTTTACATTGAAGCTTTTTAAGGTCTCAACGAGCTTAACGGCGTTTTCCTGGAGCTCCTCGCGGATGTTCTCCTGCTGTCCCTCGTGATCCTCTGTCAGAATTTCGATCGGAGGGAAATTGTATGCGGGTGCCGTATCCTTTTTCGCTTTTTCCGCCGGCTGCTCGGACACCCCTGCCGGTACCCTTTCTCTCTGTACGGCAAGGGACGCTGCGGAATCCTTATCCTTTTGCATATAGAGGGCAGAGAGCTGATCCAGCAGAGCGGCATCCTCGGGATTGACAAATATGCCGGAGAGATCCTTGTCTGCTGCATTTCCCGTATTCTCCGGCGCGATCGTTTTGATTCCCGTCGGTGTACGCAGCACCTGCGATGCCGTCTGTGTACCCGGTGCGGACAGGTATGCCTCGTTCTCCGCTTCCGTCAGGGCATCGTATCCCCCGTCTGTCGATTCCTCCATCGTTGCGGCGGCATCTGCATCCGCAGGCACATCCTCCCACGGCGCGCGATCCTCTGCTTCCTCCGCTTCCACACCCGGCATATCGGATGCCGCATGGAATTCCTGTGCGACGGCTTCCGGCTCTGTGGTATCGGATTTCGGATGGACCATACCGGTTTTCTCGACCCGCTCCCTTGTACGGCGCATGACCTCTTCAAAGATACGCTCGTCCACGGTACCGTCGGCGACAAATTCCTCCGCTGGTTCCTCCTTTGGCACAGGCTTTTCCGCCTGCGGCACCGTATGGGCGATCGGATCGCTGTAGGGAATGTCCGTGTCCTCCGGCGCATTGTCCGCGACAGGCTTGTCCACATGTTCCGGGATCTGCGGTATTTCTCTTGTATCTCCCGCGCCCTCGTCAATGGGAATATCCACCACGGCGGGATGGCGGCGTTTTACCTTATATACAGACGGCTTTGCCGTATCTTTTTTGCCGCCGTCCTGCGCACCATGCTTTGTGTCCGCCGGATTTGCGGTCATTTTAGCAGCGTTTTCCTTTGCTTCACGTTCTTTCTGCTTCTTTTCCCGCAGATACGCGGCGTATTCTTCCTCACGAATCCTGTTGCGCGCCGCCAGTCCGGTGTTGTTCTGCCGTTTTTCCGCGAGCCGTTCCTTCCGATTTTCCGATGCAACCCGGATCTTATAGAGGATCGTCACACATACCCCGCGCGGTGTCACGCCGAACAGATATAACAGCAGCACAAACGTCACGCCGAACGAAACGATCAGGGTACAGACCTTGCCGAATCCGCGAAGCAGGCATTCACCGAGCCAGCCGCCCAATACACCGCCGCCATGGAGCGCGATACCATCCGTCCATAGCGTTTTCGGTACAAAGGTATCCGCACCGTGGTCAAAGACGTGTACAAGTACCGCGGTCAGGATCACAGTGATCAGGGAGGCAAGGAGCTTCCACCGGATCACACCGCATTCATAGTCCGCGCGCCAGATCGCTGCAATGGCAAGAAAATAGAGCGGGAGCGTATACGCCATCACGCCGAACAGTCCGCAAAACAGTCGTTGGATCGCGCCGCCGACAATTCCATCCCCCGCGAGCAGACAGACCGCAAGCAGCAGCGCACAGATTGCCCAGATATAGGGCCCTGCCTGCATGGCGAATCCGGCGAGTGCGCGCTTTGCCGGAGACGGAGTGGGAGTCTGCGCCGACTTATTCGATTTTGCACCCGATTTTCCCGATGCGCTCGTGCTGCGGGTGGTTTTCGCTTTCGTTTCTCCGGTACTCTTTTTCTGCGCCATAGCCGATCCTTTCCCTGCGGTGCATGATTGTATCTGTCCCCCCACTTTCCAAGCGGCAACACCATACGCTTCCCGTTTTCATCGCGCAACAGCCTCTGTTCCATGGCGGACG
>USGH01000215.1 GCA_900554225.1 uncultured Eubacteriales bacterium
GTTCTGGTACGAGTGCATACCTGGGTCGTCTGCCACGCCGATCACCAGCCCCGCCGCAATACCGGTATAGCCGCACACAAAGAGCGGATCCGCCGCCACATTCAGTCCAACGTGCTTCATGCCGCAGAACGCTCGTCCGCCGCCGACCGCCGCACCGATCGCACCCTCCAGAGCCACCTTCTCATTCGGTGCCCATTCCGCGTAGATCTCGTCGTATTTTGCGGCTTCCTCGGTGATTTCGGTACTCGGCGTACCGGGATAGCTGGACACAAACCGCACACCGCTCTCCCACAGACCTCTCGCTACCGCTTCATTGCCTAACATCAGTTTTTTCATATGTCTACTCCTGTTTTTGGGGATCTATATCCAGGGAATCAGGGAAACATCGCTTATGCACCCATGCGTGGATGCGTCGCTTCTGTCCGACCGCTTGTCCCACTGTCCCGGATTCTGCATTTCTCATCTTATTATACATCATTTCGCCATGGTTTGCAAGGGAATATTCTGTGAATAAACATACAAAAAAAGCTCTGCCACATCTGACAAAGCTTTTTTTATAGGAAGGAAGGGAAAAATCACGATTTCGCAGCCTTGGAAACGCTCCTTCGCCAGGGCAACTTTTCCACGCAGCTCCCGCCCAACGGAAGTATGTCACTCCGCAGCACGCGCTTCATACGCCGCAAGGGTCTTGTCGCGGGTGGCAGTGGCGGATTTCAGCTTCTTCTCGTACCAGGAAGCGAAATCCGGATTTTTTTCCGAGGCGAGCTCGGCGAAATGGCTGGAGTAGGCACCGCCCATTTCCGTGTTGTAGTAGCCGAGATCGAATACGCGGTTCTGCATGATGATGTCCAGCATCGGCGCGGAATCCTCGTCGCGGGAATTGCGCGTTTTCAAAGCCACATCATAGTATGCCGGGATCACGTATTCGCGGCCTAAGATCGCCATCGATTCGAGCATCAGACTCGTATTGTCCACCACCTGATTCGTGATCGGTACGATGAACATATTCGTTCCCGCGTCCACGTTCGTCAGATATTCGCTCGCCTCGTCGTATTTCGGCCACGGCAGAATCCCGAACTCCGCGTCCATTTCACGCAGCACCGACACGTCCGAAATGTTCATGTCCACAAAGAGCGCGTGTCCGTCCCGGAACAATTCACGGTTCGTGCCGCCGGAGGACGACTCAATATCCACAAACGTATTCGCCGACTGGATCAGCGGGAAGTATTTCTCGAACATCGTCAGCGACCGCTCGTTGTATACGTCAAACTGGTATCCGTTCGCCGCAGAGGTCACTACGCGCGAGCCGGAGGTGATAAACGCCTGAATCGGACCGATCCACCGGAACGATACGTAGCCGTAGATGTCGTTATCTCCGATCACACCGTCGCCGTCCAGATCCCGGCTGTAGTTCTGCACCATTTCGAGAAACGCGTCAAAGGTCCACTTGCCGTCCTTCACCATCTGGTACGGGAATTCCACCTGGTTGTCCCGCAGATAATCCTTGTTGAACAGCATACAGTTCGCCGCGCCCAGCGATTCGTAGCTCAGATCCCCCGTCATCCAGAAAATGCCGCCCGGCATCTGGAAATTCTCCACCGCGTCCTGATCCCACCACGATTTCGTCAGATCCACGTAGCGCAGATCGTTCCAGTCCATCACCAGTCCCTCGTTCGCGTAGTTGGCACAGGCGCGCGGATGACCCACGATCCAGTCGTAGGCGTCGTCTCCGGCGATGATCCCCGGCTTCGCGTCCATCTCCGAGTTGTCATTCGACGACCGCTGGTACGTGAACGCACAGTTGTACCGCTCCTCCAGCTCCGTCCGACGGCGGAAGATCGCGTCGTTCACCACCTCGCCCGTCTGCTCATCCGCCACCATGTCCGCTACCCAGCGGTCGTTGTTGCGGATCAGCTGCCGGAAGGTGTAGCCCTCCATGTCAATCACATCGAGTCCGGCAAGCGGATCGGTCGTTTCCGTCTCCGTTTCGCTCTCGCCCTGTGCAGTCGTATCCGCAGTGTCCGTTGCGGTTTCCGTCTCCTTGTCCTTATCCGCACCGCCGCAGGCTGCCAGCGACAGGAGCATCGATGCGAGAAGCAGCATCACGATCGTCTTTTTCATATATGTACGCACCTTTCCATGATAACTATTTTTGTAGTTATTCTATATTTGTTGAAACTCTGCCTATAGTATAGCACAAACTATCGCAAAAGAAAAGAGGATTCCGGCATTTTTCTGCACGAAATCCTCT
Organism: uncultured Eubacteriales bacterium; assembly: GCA_900554225.1. Taxonomy (GTDB): domain Bacteria; phylum Bacillota; class Clostridia; order Oscillospirales; family CAG-272; genus UMGS1696. The sequence goes on from USGH01000215.1 coordinate 2,252, forward strand.
GAAATTTTTTATTCGCCGGCACGTTCGCGATAGGCGGCAAGGGTCTTATCACGTGCGGTGGTTGCCGCGGAGAGCTTCTTTTCGTACCAGGACGCGAGATCCGGGTTTTTCTGCTTGGACAGCTCCGCGAAATGGCTGGCATACGCGCCGCCGAGATTGGTATTGTAGTAGCCCAGGTCAAATACGCGGTGCGCTACAATGATGTCGATCATCGCGGCGGAATCCTCATCACGGGAATCGCGCGTCTTCAGGGCAACGTCATAGTACGCCGGGATCACATATTCCCGTCCGAGAATGGCAAGGGATTCGAGCACCAGACCCGTATTGTCCGGCACACGATTCGTGATCGGCACCACGAGCATATTCGTCGCCGCGTCCACGTTTGCCATGTATTCGCTCTGCTCATCGTATTTCGGCCACGGCAGGATACCAAATTCGTAGTCCATGTCGCGCAGGATCGTCGCGCGGGAAATGGTCGTATCCACAAAGAGGGAATGACCCGCCTGGAACAGCTCCACGTTTTTGCCGCCCTCCATGTCGAGATAGATGCCGTTTGTTTTCATCAGTGCGAAGTACTTCTCCGCCATGGCAAGGGAGCGTTCGTTGTACACGTCGAAATTGTAGCCGTCCGCCGCGGAGGTCACAACACGCGAGCCGGACGCCACAAACGCCGCGATCGGACCTGCCCAGTAGTGCGTAACGTAACCGTAGATATCGTCCTCACCGATCTCGCCGTCGCCGTTCAGATCCCGGCTGTAGTCCTGCGCGATTCTCTGAAATTCGTCAAACGTCCACTTGCCCTCTTTTGCCGCCTCATACGGAAATTCGAGCTGGCTGTCCCGGAAGAAATCCTTATTGAAGAACATACAGAACGCCGCGCTCACCGACTGATAGCTGATGTCGCCCGTGATCCAGAAAATGCCGCCCGGCATCTGGAAATTCTCTACCGCGTCCTGATCCCACCACGATTTCGACAGATCCATGTAGCGCAGAGAAGCCAGATTCATCACCAGTCCTTCGTTCGCGTAGGAAGCTGCCGCTCTGCCGTGGGCAACCAGCCAGTCAAACGCGTCGTCCCCGGCGATAATGCCCGGCTTTGCGTCCATATCCGAGTTGGCGTCCGACGAACGCGTGTAGGTAAAATTGCAGTTGTACCGCTCCTCTACCTCCATATTCCGGCGATAGACCGCGTCATTCACCAGCTCCCCGGTCTGTTCCTCCGCGATCATGTCCGCCACATACAGGTCGTCGTTGCGGATGAGCTGACGGAAGGTGTAGCCCTCCATATCGATCACATCGAGTCCGGCAAGCGGATCGGTCGTTTCCGTCTCCATTTCGCTCTCGCCCTGTACCGTCGTATCCGCTGTCGTATCTGTGCCGGTGTCCGCTTCCTTTGTACCGCCGCAGGCTGCCAACGACAGGAGCATCGATGCGAGAAGCAGCGTGGTTATCATCTTTTTCATGGTGCTGTTTACCCCTTCTTCCAATAACTATTTTTGTAGTTATTCTATGATTTGTAAAATCTTATGATAGTATAGCACAAATCCCCACAAAAGAAAAGAGGATTCCGGCATTTTTCTGCACGAAATCCTCTGAAATTTTTTATTCGCCGGCGCGGGCGCAATTTTTACAATGCAATAGCATAGCACATTCCCGTCCGAAATGGAAGTGTTTTTGTAAATTCTCACGCCATGCGCCACGAAAACATACGTGCCGGCGTTGCGCGCAGACTGCGTTTCCATATCGTTCCATTTGCGGGTTTCTTTGTGTTGTGTATCTTTCACGAATTGGAGGAGAAACCGTGGAAATTCGGCTTCTTCCCTTGACAAATTCCATCCTATATCATATAATAGCCGCTGTACGCTTTTTCCATTCCTATGCCAAAGAAAGGAGCGCATATGTCCAAAAATCCCATCCAGCTTTCCGATCACTTTACGTATGGGAAGCTGTTCCGGTTCACGCTGCCGTCCATGGGCATGATGGTGTTTACGTCCATATACGGCGTGGTGGACGGGTTCTTCGTGTCCAACTTTGCCGGAAAGACCCCCTTCGCCGCCCTGAACCTCATCATGCCGTTTCTGATGATCCTGTCCACGGTGGGGTTTATGTTCGGCACCGGCGGCTCCGCCCTGGTTGCCAAAACGTTGGGTGAGGGCGATAAAGAGAAGGCAAACCGATATTTTTCTCTGTTTGTCTATGTCTGTGCCGCTTTGGGCATCGTGTTCACCGTCATTGGGATGTTTATTGCGCCGCCTGTTGCCGAAGCTTTGGGGGCTGAGGGGCAGATGCTCCACGATGCAGTGCTGTATTCCAGAATTATTCTGGCAGCGCTTCCCTTCGGC
>USGH01000216.1 GCA_900554225.1 uncultured Eubacteriales bacterium
ACCGCGTGCATCGGCTTCATTTTGCCGGCGGAACGCGTCAGGTCAAGCGTCAGATGCTGCATGGTATGCTCCTTTCGATTGCTATATGCTATTTTCCTATACACCATAATCTATGGTGATATTTTCCTGTCACTTATGGCTTCTCAATGGGTATTCACGAATCTTTATTACTTGTTTGGCAACCAGTTTGTAAAAAAGACTCTTTCAAACATCTCAAATCCTGATGAAACAGCAACTTTTTTGGATATTTCATTTTCTGGAGTTCCATAGGAAGCAAAATGTCCGTCTTTTGTGATATCATTTGCATAATACCCTGCCAACTTTTTTGCGATACCCTTGCCGCGTGCATCCTCTGAAACGTAAATATAACTAATATCCCAATACTGGCCATCAAATGTATCGGCAATCAAATACCCCAGAATCTTTGCTCCATTTTCTTTATAGGCATACACTTTACAGTTTTGGTTCTGTGCCTTTATTCGCGTTTCATATGCATTTTTCAGGTTATCATGATATTTCAGATAAGGCTCTGGAAAAGAAAGTATCAGCTCTTCATCCTCAACGGTTAAGCACCGAATAGAATTATCTATATCACACGCTTTCGAGAGGTCAAACATTCCATATTGTTCACTCTGGATCACATTCTGGTTGCCAAATACCTTCCTGAATACGGGATTTTGAAAAACATCCATTGAATCCGATGACAGAAGTATCTCCTTTGACGCATTCATGGTGTCCTTCACCTCGTTGAAAAACAACTCCACATTGTCAAAATCAGAGATTTCAAAATACAACTGACATCCGCCAAAACTGTATTTTGATAGGATTGCAAGATCGTCGTCAGCGATATACCCGTATATATCGGTGAACGCCAAATTGGGATTATCTACATTCCGCAGATTGTTCAGCACACTCAGATATTTGCGTGCGTTTCTGTGAAGCAATACATCTTCCAGTTCATTTTTTGTAAGCCTCTTGACCATCAGTACTCCTTTCCACTCCAGATACCCGCAAGTATACAGGTGACATGCGAATTTCTTCGTTCCTATATGCGTAAACCCGTTCGCAATGCAAGCAGCTTTTCAACTTAGTGCTTTCCTCTATGACGCTGCCGAGGATATGGAATCATCTCTCATTTCTGTGGGTCTAAGAATTTCCAGTACGTGCGCAGATAGTCGATCCCCGACCACAGCGTCATCACCGTCATGACCGCCGTCGTCACGTAGGAAAGAATGTGGTTCTCCGCGAATACCGGGAAGAGGACCGGCTCAAGCAGCACCGTGCAGATACAGATCATCTGCGTCGTCGTCTTGATCTTGCCAAGCCAGCTTGCCGCCACGACCAGACCGGATTTCTGCGCCGCCACCAGCCGGATCGACGTCACCGCCAGCTCCCGGAAGATCACGATCGCCGCCGCCCAGACAAAGACCGTGCGCAGATCGTCACAGTACGCGAGGATCCCCAGCATCGCCGCGATCACAAGGAATTTGTCCGCCAGCGGATCCATGAACTTTCCGAAATCCGTGATGAGATTGTACTTCCGCGCGATCTTGCCGTCCAGCATATCGGTCAGCGAGGTCAGGATAAAGATCACCGCCGTGACGATCCGTATCGCTGTGTCCGACAGCGGCAGAGGCAGACACAAAAACAGAAGAAAGATCGGCACCATGCAAAGCCGCAGCACCGTGAGTTTGTTAGGTAAATTCATACATTTCCCTTGCCTTTCTAAAGGAATATTTCAGGGTGGGGATATGGAAGAGGAAACAGCAGCACAAGCACATACAAGTTCCGCCCACACAATCGTCTACGATAGCGGTTGTCCCCATTACCAGGCGCGCTGCACAAACAACCACCGCAAGCCCAGACTTGCACAGACTATATCCTGCTCATCCATTTCACAAAAGTTTTTGCCAGGCTTTTTTCAAAAAGCCGCGTTCCCCCTCGTTCCCCTTATAAAACGAGCTTGCCCACCAGATCGTAATCCAGTGCGTCGGTGATCTTTACGTCGATCATCTCGCCCTCGGCGATACGGAGCTTCGGGTTCTGCGCCGTGAACCAGATCTTGCCGTCGATGTCCGCAGCTTCGGCGTAGCTTCTGCCGTAGTGGGATTCCGCGACCGGATCGTATCCCTCGCAGAGTACGTGCAGCACCTGTCCGATCCGGGACTCGTTGTACGCCTCGCTGACCGCAAGCTGCGTCTGCATCAGCACGTCGTAGCGATCCTGCTTCACCTGCTCGTCGATCTGATCCGGGAAATCGTATGCCGGTGTGTCCTCCTCGCGGGAATACGTAAACGCGCCGAACCGCTCGAACTTTGCTTCCTTGATGAACCGACACAACTCCTCAAATTCCGCGTCCGTCTCTCCCGGGAAACCAACGATCGCCGTAGAACGCAGCACCATGCCCGGAATCGTGCGCAGCTTTGCTACCGCCTCCCGGATCATCGCAGCGTTCCCGTGCCGGTTCATGCGCCGGAGTACGTCGTCGCTTATGTGCTGGATCGGGATGTCGATGTACTTCACCACGCGCGGATTGTCCCGGATCTCCGCCACCAGCTCGTCCGTGATCTTGTCCGGATAGCAATAGAGCAGCCGGATCCACGGAATGTTCGTCGCGTCCGTGATCCCGCGGATCAGCTCCGGCAGGCAGTATTTGCCGTAGAGGTCGATCCCATAGGCGGACGTGTCCTGGGCGATCAGATTGAGCTCCTTGACGCCCATCGCGTCCAGCATCGTCGCTTCTTCGATGATGTCCTTCATCGTCCGGCTGCGCATTTTGCCGCGGATCATCGGGATGGCGCAGTACGTGCAGCGGTTGTTGCAGCCCTCCGCGACCTTCAGGTACGCCATGTGATCCCCGGTCGTCACCACACGTTCGCCGCCCAGTGCCGTTTCCTCCTTATCCGCAAAGCACACGAACTTCGGTGCCTTTTTCTCCTTCGATGCCGCGCGCGCAAGAACCTCGTCTACGGCTGTGACGATCTGGTGGATCCCGCCGACACCCAGCACCGCGTCCACCTCCGGCATTTCGGTCAGCACCTGCTCCCGGTACCGCTCGGCGAGACATCCCGTCACGATCAGTCCCTTGAGTCCGTTGTGTTCCTTCAGCCACGCAATGTCTAAGATGTTGTCGATGGACTCCTTCTTCGCGCTCTCGATAAATGCGCACGTGTTCACAATCACCACGTCCGCTTCCGTCTCCTCCGGCGTGATCTCGTATCCGGCATCCACGAGGTGCTTGAGCATGACCTCCGTGTCGCACAGGTTTTTGGAACAGCCTAAGGAAACAAATCCGACTTTTGCTTTTTTCATATACCTACTCCTTGGGGATACGGTCGCCTCTTGCAAGAAGCTCCGCAAGAACTTTTCTACATGGGTGCGCATTCTGCGCGTATGTATGTACTATATTTATTATGCTTCTGTTTCCCGGATCGCCCGGATGATCTCTGATGCGGTATATCCGCGGCGCATGAGGGCGGCTATGGCTTTTTTCCGTTCGTATGGCTCCTCCGGAAACGGCGTGTACCGTTTCTCGATCAGCCGCCTGAGGGCATACTGTGTGTCCTCCTCCGGGATCTGCGCAAGGGATTCTTCAATCGCTTCGTTCGTATAGCCGTGGTGGATGAGATAGGCGCGTATCCGCCGGGAGCCATAGCGACCTTTGACCGACAGCGCATACTGGATACATTGCGCCGTCTCGTCGAGATAGCCTTTTTTTGTAAGAAACCGGATCGACTCCCCGGCAGCTGCCGCGCTGTATCCGCGATCCATGAGCTTGCGCCGCAAATCTCTGCCGCTGCATGGCGCATAGGCGAGCAGTCTGGTACCGTCCCGGATCGCCATTGTCGCCGCGTGCGCCTCCGATACGGCGGTATAGAACGCCTCATCCACGGCAAACGGCACCGGCGCATCGGCAGATAGCGCAAAGGCACGGCATACCTTTTGGAATCGGCGCGGCGACAGGGTAAATTCCTCGGCGGCATCTTCCGCTCCCGCTGTATCGGCGGCAATCGTGAGAAACACATCCGTCTCCGTCACATGGATCGAACTACAGACCATTTTCGCCTCCGGGCTCCTCTCCCCTGTCCGACCGGGCATCGTTTTCCGCCCGCTCCGCTTCCGCCGCTTCATCTGCCGCATTGTCCGCTGCCGGATCGATCGTTTCCGCCGCATCCGCCCCGACGCGCTGTCCGTCCACGGTACCGTCGCGCACCTCATGAAAGGCGACATGGCGGGCGCGGTATCGTTCCGGGATGACCTCCGGCTCGCAGGACGTGACGATGATCTGCCGTCCGGTCAGCATCTCCAGCATGAAGGCGCGCCGCCGTTCATCCAGCTCCGAAAACACGTCGTCAAGGAGAAAGATCGGCACTTCCCCACCGATTTTTCCGGCGATCTCGCCCTCCGCCAGCTTTAAGGCAAGGACAAGACTGCGCTGCTGTCCCTGCGACGCGTACAGCTTGGCTTCTCTGCCGTTTATCATGAGCGAGACGTCGTCCTTGTGTATTCCCCACAGCGTAGAACCCGCGGCGCATTCTCTATCAACGTTCGCAGTCAGTCTGTCGTAGAGAATATTCTGTATCTTT
>USGH01000217.1 GCA_900554225.1 uncultured Eubacteriales bacterium
ACGAGCGTACCATAGGTATCCGTTTCCACCCGGATGCACGGTATGAGACAAAAGCTGTCCTCGTCCGGCAAAAAATAGAGAGAGTAGCAGTGGGAAACCGCCTCGATCTCGATTCTCTCCGGCATTCCATCGCTGCCGGCGGAAACAATGCGCTTCATCATATATAGAATATTCGTGGTGTCGGAAACTTGTGTACTGTAGGATGCGCCGAACGTGAGAAAGCACCACTTCCCCTCCGCCTCCGTCACAATACCGTCCTCGATCACGCAGATCATATCGTTCTCCGTGATCTCCACACCGTCTATCCTGCGCAGACACCGGACATAGACCGCCCCCGCCGTATCGGTACGAATATCCGCGACCACGGTTTCGATCGAGGGACCGCCGCTTTTTTTGGATAGTCCGCCGTCCCCCCGTTCCAAAAACGCGCGCGCGATCCGGGCGTAGCTCTCGTATTCCGTATCCGTAACGGCGGAGGACACCTCCTTCGCAAGTGCGGTATAGGAAAAATCCGCGCTCAACCGGGACGGTGCGTCCGCTCGTCTGTACCGGAACCGGAAATCCGTCAGAAATTCGGTCTGATCGCCGCTGTAGTGGAGATATAGAGTGCCGTCCGGAATCACAAAGGTGCTTCGGATCTCGCTGTCCGCAAGCCGCTTTGCCGTATCCTCATTGTTGTCGGAACCCATGTAGATCACGCCATTCTCCCGTTTGCGCGCCACCAGTGACGGGGACAGGTACACGCCATCCGCCTCCAATGCGGCACAGAGATCCGTCACCGCGCGCTCCGGGATATAGTAAACGTTCCGGTACAGATGGACAAGCACCCCGGTCAGCACGAATACGGCGGTCAGGAGTGTAACGGTGAGCATGATAAAGATGTTTTTCTGCCGCATCAGTTCTCCTCCTCCGCAGCCTTTTTCGTCATCCGCGCCCACTCCGGGAAAATCGACACCGCCTCCGGATCCGCGTCATACACGAGAATGGTGCTGCCATAGCCGAGAGCCGCGCGTATGCCGTTTTCCGCGTACAACGTGCTGTACTCTCCGATACTGCGGACCGCGATCGTATGGATCGTCATGGCGCAGACGCGGTAATCCCCGGAAAACGTAATCGTCATGGCAGGCGCACAGTTCCATAGACGGAGGTTGTCGAAGGTGTAGGAAAACGTGAACGTGATTCCGTCCGCGCCGTAGGACACACCCGTCAACGTGATTCCGGCATCTCCACCAACGCAATACGGCTGTAGACTTCCCAGCGTTTCGAGGATCGTACATCCGCCGCGCAGCATATCCGCCGGGGTGTATGTCTCCCGATAGCCGATGATCTGCCCCAGCTCCACACCGCCACCGGGATTCGCGGTATACACAAATTCGCTGTCCCCCAGGCGGAATATGCCGTGGTTTTCGACCAGGGTCAGACTGCCGTCCTTTTCCTCGCGGCGAGACAGCTTATCCGGATTGTATCCGAGAAGACGGACAAAAATATTCGTTTGATCGGTCCGGTTGCGCAGAGTAACCCCCATTTTATCGCCGACGATCATGCCGCGCGTACGCATCCGTTCCGCAAAGACGATCTCCCACGGATCCTCGTCCGTACCGCTGTCTCCATCCGCCATGGATTCCGTATGGACACACTCCGCCGCAAAGGAAAAGCGATAGAAATGATTGCGAAAGCTCGTTTTCCATTCGAGCCATTTCTGCTTATCCGGGTATTCCTCCCCCACATTGTCGGGACAGGTATACCGGAGCCAACCGCCGTCTGCCGCAGGAATGAGCATCGTATATTTTCCGCCCGGTGTAACCTCCAGAAAGAGTCTGGACACCTCCGCAAACAGGGACGGATCCGCATACGCCGTATCCATCTCCTGCGTATCGGACAACGCTTGCGCACATACCCCGATGAGGTGAGCGGGCAATGGCGTATGGTATTCCACCACAATCATGTCGCCCCGCATTTCCGGACCGTTTGTCGCTTCATACGGCTCTGCGGCAAGCGCGTCGGCAATCCAGGGGGACAATGCGGCGTAGATTTCCTCGATCACGCTGTCGCCCGCACAGAGTCCCGTCTTTTCGCCGTCACATACGATCCCGATAAACGCCGGCAGGATCGCGTCACCACAGGAGGAGGTGTTCGTTTCACCGGAGGTCAGGGAGGAGAGCGAGAACGGCGTTTTCTCATATATGGTACCGCTGGTCACGCCGGTCAGCATCACCACGGCAAGCATCAGCGCAAAGAGCAGAACAATACAGCCGCCGATTCCAATCATCCAAGGCAGTGCGGTGTGCTTTTTCATACGGTGCCGCCCCCTTTGGCTTCCGGATTCTTCAGTTTACAGGCAAACGGCAGCTCGATGGTGACGCTGGTCCCTTTACTGAGCGTACTCTCCATGGAGATTTTCCCGCCGTGTGCCTCCGTAAGCTCCTTTGCAATGGCAAGTCCAAGTCCAGTGCCGCCAGCGTCCGAGGTACGGGATTTCTCCACCCGATAGAATCGCTCGAACAGATGCGCCATATCCTCCTTTGGGATCCCAACACCGTTGTCCACGATGGTGATGACCAGGAATTTCTCCGTCCTGCCAATGTGGATGTCGATTTTTCCGCCGTTTGGGGTATACTTGTTGGCGTTTGTCAGGATGTTGATCACGACCTGCTCCAAACGCTGCCGGTCCCCGGTGATCTCCGGCACATCGGGATCCGCCGTAAACGTCACCGTGTGTCCATGCTCATCAAAATCCTTCTTCATGACCGCACACAAGCGTTTGACGGAGGCGATCATATCGAACGTTTCGATGTTCCAGCGGGTTCTCTGGTTGTCAAGGCGCGAGAGGGTGAGCAGGTCGGACACAATGCGGGTCATCCGATCACATTCGGTCAGGATGTAGTCGTCGAGGAAGAAATTGCGCGTCTCCTCATCCATCGCGGGATCCTCTAAGATCGTCTCCGCCGCCGATTTGATGGAGGTCAGCGGGGTACGCAGCTCATGGGACACGTTCGCGACAAATTCACGGCGGCTCTGGTCCAGTTCGTACCGTCCGGTCACATCGTGCGCGATCACGATGCAGCCGGGGAGCATCTTGCCGTTTTCCGCATACCGAATGATCCCGAAGCTCACGTCGTACACCTTGCCCCCGCAGATCCGATCGCGAAAAACAAAGCCGTCCCGATTCCGTTCCGCTGCCGCATCGGGAGAGGTCAGCCGGATCGTCGCACCGGACAACACCAGCGGAATATCCATCGCTTCAAAGCAGTCCTCTAAGGTGATCGAGCCCTCGCGCACCCCCGGCAGGATCGATGCGGCGGAGCTGTTGCCGTGGAGGAGCTTGCCGGATACCGTAAACGTGAGGATCGCATCCTTCATGCAGCCGAGGATCATTTCGAGCTTTTCCCTCTCGCCGGATACCTCATCGAGCGTTTCCTTCAGGCGATCCTTCATCGCGTTGAAGTTCTCCGTCAGCACTCCCAGCTCATCGCGCGAATTGACCTCGATCTCCGTGTCAAAATTTCCCATTGCCACAAGCTGTGTTCCGCGCGTCAGGCTCTGGATCGGTGCTGTGATCGCCTTGGCAAGCACGAACGCCAGGAGGATCGAAAAGAAGATGCCGACGAGCATCGCCTGTAGGATAATGGAAAATAAAGTCTGGTTGAGCTGGCGCATTTCGTTCATGGAATCCTTGACATAGACGATGTTGCCGCCTCCCAGAACCACAGCCCAGTCTGCATATTCCGAGCCGCTGATGACATGGTTTTCGTTGTCGCCGCCGATTGCGGACAAAAGGTTCGGCGTGATCTCCAGATGTGCGCCCAGCTCTGTATCCGATGCCGCCAGTGTATCGCCGTCCCTGTTCAGGATGTAGTAGTTCCGGTACTGATCGATGCCGAGAATGCTCCCGTAGGTGCTGCAAATGGCGCGCAGATCGTCCGCCGCGTTTTCACTCTCCGCCGTATCCGCTTCCTCCAGCTCCTCGCGCAGAACGGTTCCGGCGGCAAAGCATTCCTCCATCTGGGTGGAAAACGTGCGGGTATAGTACGTCGATACGCCGTTTATCAGGATGGCGGACACGGCACTCATCACCGCTATGATGAAAATGAGCAGAATCAGAACGATTTTGAAATATAGACTCCGGAACATACGTCCGCCTCCTTTCCCACAAAAATGTGCGTCTGCACGCCGGGAAGATCGCTGTTTCCGTTTTTATACGAAAAGCCTGCAAGGTATCGCAAAAACGGGATTCGTACCGTGTATCAATGCTTGGCGAGATAGTATCCCACGCCGCGCTTGGTCATGAGATATTCGGGATGGCTGGGATCCTTTTCGATCTTGCGGCGGATGTTTGCCATATTGACGCGCAGAATCTGGTTATCGCTGCGGGCGCTGGGGCCCCAGAGCTCCTTGATGAGATAATCATATGTCAGGACCTTGCCCGCGTGCAGGCCGAGCAGCGCAACCAGCTTATATTCGTTCTGCGTGAGATTGGCGTCGCGGCCCGCGATATAAACGCGGTGCTTGCCATAGTCGATGGTCAGCTCTCCGGCGGTGAACACGCCGGAATTCGCGACGGCGGCCGCGCCGTCCGGCGTTCT
>USGH01000218.1 GCA_900554225.1 uncultured Eubacteriales bacterium
TACTCAGTGCGAGATACCGATTGCAGTTCAGAAGGATGAATCCGTTATCGTCCTCGTAGGCGGATACCAGAAAGGTGCCGGTCACGTCGATGCGGCAGAGATCGTCCCCGGCGTCACGCAGATTCGGTACGTACACAACATTCCCCTCCGGTGTGACATATTCCGTCATCGCAGGATCGGACAGCACTTCTTTTTTGTAGACCACGCCGAGATAATCTCCGGTTTCGTCCAGGTAGAAGGGGGAATCCGTTTTCAGATACTTCTCCGAGGTGCCGCGGATGTCCTTTATCTCGAAATCCACAAGGTAGTTTTGCAGTGCCTTCGGCTGCGCCATGCTGGAATTGTCCCGCAAAATAAACCGTGCGGCAACCCCTGCAATGATGGCGACAAGGGCGACAAGGATACACACATCCAATACGCCGATGTGCCGTTTCTGGATCTTTCCACTGTTATTCATATAAAGAGGATTCCTCCTTCTGTCAAGTCGATATTTTTATCACTCGGTCTGCGGTATCCGGAACAATGCATCGTCGAATTCCGGATACACCGTATACTGATCGGTATATATGCTGCACACGCGCACGCCGTCCCGCTCGAGCCGCATTTCCATGAGGAGTCCGGAATCGATGGCGTAGCTGAATGTCCATGTGTTCTCGCCCACGGTATAGACGGCGGTGATGTTTTTCGTTTCCGGGGAAAAGGACAGGGTCAGATCCTTCCGGTTCTGGATGGCGGCAAGCGTGGGGAACCCCAATTCCGTATAGAACGTATTCTTCCCGATCGGTGTGACATTTCCCGCCACAGCGGTTCCACGATAGCACGTTCCCGCGTCTGTATCAAAGAGTATGACCTCGTCGTCCTTCTTGATCCGTGCCTGTCCGCCGCGTACATACAGGAGTACATTCCGGTATCGCTTCTCTCCGTCCGCCGACCACTGCTCCGTAATGCGCAGCCGCTGCTGATATTCCGTCGGTGTGGTAAGCGCGGCAAACAGCACAGCGGGATCGGCATCCTCCGGCGCGAAAAGCTGCACCTCCGTCTCCAGAGGCTCTGCCGGGAGCGACTGAAAAAACACGCGGGACAATTCCCCCGAGGTTGCCGGAGAATCCGTGCGCTCCTGCAGCCGCAGAAACCGTTCCAGATACGTCGGTACCGGCAGATACCCGGCCTTGCAGGCAAAAATATAGATTCCGGCGCACAGGATCACGGCGATGGTGACCAGAATGACGATCCCCTGCCACGTGCGCATGGAGCTGTTCTCTTCCCCCATACGCGTTTTGCCCTTCCCGTGTGCCATTTATTTCGCGTCCGGATCCCGATCGGGCAGTGCGCTATCGTCCGATGGAGCGGAATGGTTCTTTTTCTTCCGTTTTTCCGCAAGCTCCGCCTTATACTGCGCGACGGTCAGGTCGTCCTCGGTCAAGCCGGAATGGCGGCGGCAGTCGGGATTGCGCATGATGATAAAGTTGGCGACAAAGATCACAAGCGCGATGACAGCGATGGCGATGGTCTTGAAAAACCGTCCCTCCGCGAACAGACTGTCCGTAAAGAACACGGCAATCAGCCCGAGAATGGCGCAGATGGCGTACAGGATCTTCACGGATTCCTTCTGTGTGAAGCCGAGATCGACAAGTCTGTGGTGCAGATGGCCGCGATCCGCTGCAAACGGACTTTTCCCTGCCGCAAGTCTGCGGATGATGGCAAACAGCGTATCGCAAAGCGGGAGAGCAAAGATCGCCACCGGAACGAGGAACGCAAGCACAGCATGGAGCTTGAATACCCCCTGCACCGACAGCACCGCCATCGTATAGCCCAGGAACAGCGCACCGGTATCTCCCATGAAAATGCGCGCCGGATTGGTGTTGAACGGCAGGAAGCCGAGACAGGCGGCGGCAAGGACCAGGGTGATCAGCGCACTCGTGAGATCCCCGGTCAGGAGAATCACGCAAAACAGGGACAGGCTGGAGATGGCGGAGATCCCGCACGAAAGACCGTCCAGACCGTCGATGAAGTTGATGGCGTTGGTCAGTCCGGCGATCCAGAGGATCGTCAGCGGCACGGACACCACGCCGAGATGCACGTATTCCCCGCCCAGATTGATGTGGTCGATGATCGTTCCGTTCCATACGGCAAATCCGGCGACAAGAAGCTGTACGATAAACTTCGGCCATGCGGGCAGGCGGAAAATATCATCCAGAATCCCAAGCAGCACCAAAACCGCGCCGCCGATCCAGACGGTCACAAGACTTCTGCTTGGCGTACAGAGAAGCATCGTAGTAGCGGTAAAGGCAAGAAAGATCGCCAGTCCCCCGATACGCGGAATCGGCTTTGTGTGCATACGACGATCGTCCGCGGGCACATCGATGGCACCGATCTTGAATGCCAGCACCCGAACGGGCGGCGTCAGTGTATATGCCAGAAGAAACGCACAGACCGCGCCAATGACAAAATACATGGTTTCCACTACATTCAGATCCATCATTGTGCCGTCACCTCCGCCGTATCGGATTGTGTTTCCGTATCCGCTGTGGTATCGCTTTCATCCGTCGTCGGCAGGATGGCGTCGTCCGCTCCGACCTCGGTCAGCTCAATACAGTAGCCGTAGGTGCTTACCTCCGGCATCATCAGACTGAGCTTTGCCCCGACATAGATGTCCTGACCACCGACCGAATAGCTCCGATCCGTCTTTGTCACGTCCGCCTCGATCGTGATCAGCGCACGGATCTTCCCATCCACTGCCGGATAGACCTCTTTTCCTGTGACGGAATCGTATTCGGGTCGGCGCATTTCCGTGAACCGCAGATTGACCACGTTGCCTAGGTACCCTCTCGCCACCGCGTCCTCCACGCGGTCTCCCTTATGCAGGAACGATTCAAAGGTTTCCGGCATATCCACGATCTCTACCACATAGCGCAGTGTGACCGTGTCCGTTTCCACGCCGCCGCTTTTGCCGCTCCAGACAAAGATGTACAGAACCACGGCAACCGCAGCTGCAATCAAAATCAGGATCAGCACATCCATCACATTGACGCGCAGCTTTCGTTTTTCCATATGAGATTTACCCCTTTCCGTTGCAGATACCGCCTGTATCTTTATAAGAATGCTCTGATCATGCGCGTTTTCGCGCCCAAAAGCTTGCTTATATGGTTTTGACGCAAAATAACCTCAGATCAGAGTCTTCCTCCTCCGACCGCTCCGCGCTTATTTCACGGAAGATCGGCGGACCTTGCCCTTTTTCCGGCACGGCAGATCGAGGGACGCATTGTCCGGCTCCTCTGTTACGGTATTGTTGATGTAGGTGTCCGCACTCCGCACCGACGCCGACGTTAGACCGACGATAAGCCAGAACATGAGATAGACACGATAATTGTACCAGGCGTAATCCGTCATTCCCTGTACCAGTACGGCAAAGATACCGCAGACAAGGGACGCTGTGAAGATGCGGATCTGGCTCCGGTTGCGCGCGTCCTGCCGGTTCCGTTCCGTAGTGGAATCCCCTGCGGTATCGCGCATAGTGCCGGGACAGTTGACCTCCCGCGCCGTGTACAGTCTCCGATAGAGCGTGAATACCGACTGGAGGAGCAAAAACAGCACGGCAACGAAGATCAGGAGTCCGCCGATCCCGGTTTCGATCCAGATCTGCATAAAGAGATTGTGCGAATGCGGGGCTGTCTCCACACCGAGATAGGCGTACATCGGGTATACCTTGCCCCATGCGCCCTCACCGATGCCGATGCCCGTCCAGCCGTAGTCGCGGATCATCTCACACGACGCACGCCAGATGTACATACGGTAAGACGTTGAAGAATCGCCTAAGTTCCCGATACTTGTAAATCTTCCGATAATGGATGCGGGCAGAATGTACGGCAGGATCGGAATGGACGCAATACCCGCGAAAATGAGCCATACCGCGCGTCTGTGCCAGATATAGAGGAAGCTCAGTGCCGCGCCGATCAGTCCGAGCCATGCCCCGCGGCTCCATGTCATGAGCAGACAAACACCCATGCAGCCGAGACAGAACAGTGCCGGAATCCGCCGCATCCCTTCTCCGTAGCCGACAAACATGCCGACCGCCAGAGGAATCAACAGAATGAGATATTCGCCGAGCATATTCGGGTTTTCGAGGGTCGAGATCGCGCGGCCGCTGATGGAGGTGAACATTTCGGAATCCACCCACGCCTCCGCCATTACGGAGGAACCGGTCACATACTGGAATATGCCGTACAGCGAGACCAGCGTAGCGGAAATCACAGACGCGACAGCACACCGGACCACCCATTCTCTCTCCCGCATCAGCCACACCGTCTCAAAATACGCGGCAAGGAGACACACAAAGAGAAGCGCGGGCTTCAAGGAGGCGGAGGAGAACGATACCATACCACCGCAAAGCAGCACTACGGCAAAGGCTACGACCATCACATCCACAGCTTCCACACGAATCACCCGTTTGCCGCGGAT
>USGH01000219.1 GCA_900554225.1 uncultured Eubacteriales bacterium
TGCCAGAAGCTCGATTGCAGTATCCGACAGAAAGAAAGGCAGCATCATGCAGAAACACATCCTTCGCATCTGTGCCGTGACCACCGCACTGTTCACCCTCTGTGCCTGCGGTGCAAATGAGAACGCTGTCACGGCGAAAATGCTCTCCGGCGCGTGGATCGACGATCAGGGCAACGCACTCGACATCCGTCCGGGAGAGGAGCAATATACATACCGCACGTGGTACGGCAGAATGGGCAAGGGCGAGTACAATGAGGACAACGGTAAGCCCATGATCATTTTTGACGGTTTCTATTACGATTTTCTGCCGCAGGACGCGGGAGACGGGATTGTGCTGGCGCAAAACGGCTCCGGCAATGCGGAAAGTCTCGACAACGCTGTCTTTGAAAAGGGCGGAAACGACATTTTTGATTTTGATCTCTCCGCACTCAACGGCAGCTGGCAGAACGCGCGCGGCGAGGTTCTTGTGATCGACACGGATCGGGAAGCGTATCTCGCCTATTCCGCGATGATGGCAAGCTCCGGCAATTTCGGCGACGCCATGAACGGCAAGGGACCGTATTTTTTCATCGACGGATACAAGGCCTATATCTGCCCTGCCGAGGACGCAAACAGCTTTACGCTCTTTCCGGCAGAGGATGCGGTAACGGACGGCTCCTTCATGGGCGTATTCTACCGGGACGGCGACAGCAGCGCGTATGCCAACCTTGCCGAATCCGGCTTCACGGAGGCGAGCGGACACCTGTTCTACTACGACGGCGTACACTCCTATGCGCTGCCCGATACGTACTCCCTTGCGGACGACGGACTTGCCTATGACGCAAACGGCGAGATCTTCGGTGCAGGCTATAACGCGCCCCTGTACGATCCCGCAGTCGATTGGGGCGAGGATTGGGCGACGAATTTCTGATGGCGGAGAAAAACACGCAGCAGAATTTCTGTACGGAGGCAGAATTTTCCGCACGGCTGCAAAAATACACAAGGCTCTCCGGTTGGCTCACCCTCTCGTTCGTTCTGATCGTACTGCTCACCGCGCTGTGCTGGAGCCTCACAAAGGATTTCCGCATTGCCCTGACCCTCTTCTTTTTTGCCGCCTTTGCCGTTGTTCTCGGGCTGAACCGTGTGGACAGGCAGAAGAAAGCCCTGATACAGACGCAGCTTGGTCCCCGGTTTGCCGCGGAATACAGGGCGGCTTTCGGCGCGGAGGATGCTTCCCCTCTTCCGCCGATTGGCGAAACGGTGCTCCGTCCTCTCGATCCGGCGCCGTATGTCGGGGAATGGAACACCTGTGAGATCGAAAACGCACACCGCGGCATATGGCACGATATCCCCTTTTCCGCCGCGAACGTGACCTTGTCCTACGCCTATACGGAAAGCCTTCGTCCGGACAACACCGCGTCCTCCCCGCAGCGGCAGTTCCACGGCTTCTGGCTCCTTGTCACCCTGCCGGAGAACCATGGCGATCCGGAGCCGGTCACGTTCACCCGCAGAACACCGGACAGGATCACTCCCACAGAGCTGCGTGCCGATCGTGCAGGAAGCGTCATCCCTGCACTGCGCGACGCGGTATCAGAGCTTGAGCGGTGCATGGGAGGAACGCTTGCCGCGCTGCATAGAGAGGGGCGCACGCTTTCCCTCGCGCTCGAGACCGAATACCTCTTTGCCGCCATTCCGGCTGTGACCACAAGACACACCACGGACGCGCTGCTGGAAGAATACCGCGCCTCCCTCGCGCTCCTGGAAAGGGTCATCGATATGCTCCGCGCGCTGCCGTTATAAACGCAATAAAAAAGCCGCCGTTTCTCTGCCGTATCGGTGGAAAAGGGCGGTTTTCGCTATAATTTTCTGAGAAAGGATATATGCTTATGCCATTCTGGGTCGCCGCGATACTGTTTTGTCTCTCCGTTGCCGGGATCGTCTGTGCCGCGCTCTTTCTGAAAGCAAAAAAACGCACCCGCGGGATCGTGATCGCCGTATGCGCCGTATTTGCCGTGCTGTTTGCCGCGTATATGGGACTCACGTATCTCCTTGTCGATGCCGCAAGCCGCCATTGACGAATGCCGCGCGCCAATCCATGACCGATGCGGTCGGCGTTGGCAGTCCGGCACAACATCGCACACCTTGCCCGCTTCCTCTGCCTGGGAGAACGGCAAGGTGTTTTTTGCTGTGGGAAAGCCGCGTACCGGGATGCACCTGCGCTTCCGATCACGGTACCGGGAAGGGTGCAGCGTTTTCGCCCTTTTCCCCGATACCCGTATGCGCATATCGTCTCAGCAGACGACCTTTGCGGGACACGTCACAAGCTCCGGGACAGAGTGGCAGATCATCCGGGTGGCGGAGAGGATGTAGCGGCAATCCGTCATGAAGCTGTGCTCCCCGGCGATGTACCGATCGTGATAGGCTTCGAGATCCCATGCCTCCTCCGGGATCGGCGCGGTGCTGTCGTAGGTGTCCACATAGGCCACAAAGAGCGGATGGAGCGTATGCTCATAGACCCTGTGCCCGTGGATGTCCCCGTCGTAGAGATCGTTGTGGACATAGGTGAAGCTGTCCGCGGTATAGTGGATCACAGCCCCCAGCGCAAACCACTGCATGGGCGTCGCCACACCCTTCCTCTGGAGCCGCCTGATCACCTTGTATAAATGCCGTCTGGCGTTCAGCGCGTTGTGGCCATGCAAAAAGCGATAGTGCATGGAGCCGCGCGTGTATGTAAACGGATTGATATCCGGCTCGATACAGCCAAACAGGAACATCCGTCTGCACAGTGCGTTCGGATGCATCTCCTCATGTTCCAGTAAATAATTGCCGAGCAGCCGATGATCGATCCCTCTCATTTGTGATTCCTTCTTCCCAAAAAACAGTACGCAACGTGCCGTGCATATCTATACATAGTATACAACGAAATGCACGATTTGTCAAGGACGCTGCGCATGGATATACACCACCTGACGCAAAAAGATCGTCCTCCATACCGCATATGGCGGCGAGAACGATCCCTTTGCTTTCAGGAAGGAAATTTTTATGGTATCCGGCGGACAGAACGGTCTCTCAGCGATCCTGCCCGCGGTACTGTCAATGTTCAGCAGCGACCGGAGAAACGCCCTTTACCGTCTTTTTCTCTGCTTCACGGTCGTAACGGCGGTTGATGAAGTAGATCACCAGGTTCACGGAAACGATCGCCAGATTGAGGATGTACACGGCGAGAACGTAGTTGATGGCTCCGGAAAGGACCTTTGCGGTGATGCCTGCAACATATCCGGTCATAATCAGCAGAATGAACGCGGGGCTCATCCCCTTCGCGCTGTGTGCCTTGATGTTCTTCACGACGGAGAGCGGCCAGGAAATCCCAAAGCAGATCAGCATTGCAGCCTCTAAAACCTGTGTCATATTGTACCTCTTTCCATGGGGTTTCCCATGCGCGTTTGCGTTTTTTCTTTCTGTGCCTATAGTATACCATTGACAATTCATTCTGTCCAATATATAATAGAGATGAATTCGATAGACAAAAGGAATCGTTCAAGGAGGAACCCATGGAATTGCAGCAACTTGTCTACTTTCGGGAGGTCGCCGAAACGGAACATATGACAAAAAGCGCGGAGCGGCTTCATATTGCACAACCGTCCCTGTCCAAAGCAATAGGAAATTTGGAAAAAGAGCTGGGAGTGCCGTTGTTTGTCCATCGCGGACGGAATATCCAGCTCACGGAATACGGCAGATTCCTGTATACGCGGCTCCAGAAGCTCTTACCGGAGCTCGAAAAGCTGCCGGGAGAGGTGGCGTCGATGGCGAAAACGGAAAACCGGACGATCCACATCGCGGTACAGGCGGCGTCGATGCTGGTCACGGAGGCGATCATTGCCTACAAAAAGGAGCAGAGCAACGTACATTTCCGTTTTTTGCAGAATGAGACGATCTCGCTGCCCGGAGAAGCCGCCGATACGCTGGACGTGTACGATATTGGGATCACGACCCGCCCTGCCTATACGCCGCATCCGGATCCGCACCTTTTTCATTGTACGGAGGAGATCTTCTTAGCCGTACCGCACAGCCATCCCCTCGCCGACCATGGCGCGATCGCGCTGTCCGACGCCGCACACGAGGGATTTATCAGTCTGGTCGGTTCCCGGCAGCTGCGGTGGATCTGCGACCGATTCTGTGCCGCCGCCGGTTTTTCGCCGGATATTGTGTTCGAGAGCGACAGCCCGTCCGCCGTCCGCGATATGATCGGCGCGAATCTCGGGATCGGCTTCTGGCCGGATTACACCTGGGGCAGGATCGACCGGCACGATGTGCGCCTGCTTTCCATCACCGCGCCGGTCTGCAAACGGGAGCTTGTGTTCCATATGCAGGAGAACAAATCGGACAACGCCGTCGTCACGGACTTCTACCGGTTTCTCTGTGCGTATTGTGATGC
>USGH01000220.1 GCA_900554225.1 uncultured Eubacteriales bacterium
ACGTATCACACCGACGACTCCACGCTCAGAATCTATGCCAATGTGCGGATGAGAGCGGAACGGCTGCCGGAATTTACGCCGGGCAAGGGCTGCTTCCTGCTCTCCGGTACGATCGCATATGAGGACGGCACGACAGAAGCCTTTGGTACCGACGAAACGTGGCTTGCCCGTGTGGACCGCAGGTATCCGGCACCCGGTGCCTATGACGCGACTGCCGCACCGGACGCATGGAGCCACGCTGTACGGACCGATGTACCCGCGCGTCTGCCGATTTCCGGGATCCCGAACCTTGCCTATACGCCTGTCTACGGTGCCTACTGGACGGAGCCACGTCCCGTACATGCCGGGGAGACGTATGAGATCGACTATCCGCGGATTCACTGTGCCTATCTTGCGCTGCACGCCACCGGAGCCTGTACCGTGGAGCTTGGCTGCTCGGAACGCGGCGGGATCCGGAATCGGGAAACCGTTACATTCGGCGCGGACGGCGGCGCGTATCGGGGATTGGTGATGTATTCCGCCGGGTATCTCTCCGTGAAGATCGTAGCGGCGGCGGAGGATGTGGAGATCCTGCCGTACCTCATCGACAGCCGCTATCCGGTGACGGCGGAGGGAACGCTCCACACCTCCGATCCTGCGCTCGACAAGGTGTACGACGTATGCAAGTGGACGCTTTCGATCTGCCGTCAGTCCCTCCATCTCGACAGCCCGAGCCATCAGGAGCTGCTTGCCTGCACCGGGGACTATCTTGTGGAGACGAACATGACCCTCTTTACCTTTGGGGATATGCGTCTTGCCGCCCAGGACATCCGCCGCACCGCCGATTGGCTGATGGAGAACGACGGCAGAATGTTCCACACCTCCTACAGCCTGATGTGGGTGCAGTGGATCCGCAAGGTCTATACGTTCACCGGGGATCGCGCGCTCATCCGGTACTGCAAGGATGCACTGGATACGCTGCTCACCCGATTCCATGGGTACATCGGCAAAAACGGGATCCTCGACAACGCGCCGGACTATATGTTCGTCGATTGGCTGGAGATGGAGGGGTACAATATGCACCATCCACCGAAATCGCTTGGACAGACGGTGCTGTGCGCGTTCTATTATAAGGCACTGACCGACGCGTGTGCGCTGTGCAAGGTGATGGAGCGCGAACCGGACGGCGCGTGGTGGACGGCAAAACGGGCATCGTGGGCATCCCGCATGGCATCGTTCCGTCCTGCGTTCCATCGCGCCCTCTATGACGCAGAGGCGGGACTGTATATCGATGGACTTTCGGATGAGGATGAGGGCGATGGATGGAGTCGACCGAAAAACGTGCCGCTCAGACACTTCACCCGCCATGCGAACGTTCTTGCCGCCATGTACGGACTTTGCCCCGAGGAGGAACGGGAACGGATCCTGCGGCGCGCGGTGGATCCTGCTTCCGATCTGCAGCAGGTACAGCCGTATTATATGTACTTTATTCTGGAGGCAGTCTGGGAGAATGGACTGTTCGGCGATTACGGGATGCAGCTCCTCGCTCTGTGGAAACCCCTTGTGGAGACGTGCGATAAGGGACTACAGGAGGGTTGGTTTGCGCCGCCGGACTACAGCTTCGATTACAGCCACGCGTGGGGCGGAACGCCTGCCTATCATCTGCCGCTCTGCCTGACGGGGCTTCGGATCGTGGAGCCGGGCTTTGGCAGGATCACCCTGTCGCCGAACCTGTGGGGACTGGATTTTGCCGACGTGTCGTTCCCCACACCCTACGGACAGATTCGGGTGTGCCAGAAGGCGGGAGAAGCACCGCAGATCACCGTGCCGGACGGGATCAAGTGGGAGCTGGTCTGAGGACGCGCCGCATCCTTCGTGCTTTTGCGCCGGAAAGCGCGAATATATGGTTTTATGACGCAAAAGCAATCTGAAATCCGCATTTTCACAATCCTTTTCCGCAGCATACTCTGCCCCTGTGTATCCGACCGTGCATTTTGCATCGGGTACGCAGGGGATTCTTTTCGTTTTTGCCCGGAAGAGGGGATCCTGTACAGCAAAAAGCGGACAAATCGGTCTGCGGAGCGGTTCATGTGGCAATATCACCAAATCGTGGTGGGAATTTTTGGTAATTTTGTTTTCCTGGATTCTATTGCAATCTTCTCTCAAATATGGTAGAATATGGTAACGAAACGAGAGGCGGAGGAACGAAGGCTTTCGGTTCAATCACAGGATCAACGGTAGTGGAGAAAGGGATAGAGCAGTGGGTATGGAAATGGCAATGACGATGGCGGAAATGGAAACCAAAACGATGGCGAAGGGGATGGGAACGATGGGACACGAGACGGCGAAAAGGACGACGCGGATTCTGGTGGCGGATGAGAACAGCGAGGTGCGCAAAAATTGTGCGGATGCGCTCGGGCGGATGGATGACTGCGTAGTGGATACGGCAAAGAACGGTGAGGAAGCGGCGCACATGATCCTCTCCGGCAATTATGACGTGGTGGTCGCGGATCTGTGGCTGTCCGGCGTGGATGGAGTAAAGCTGATCCGGGAAACGGCGGACGCACCGTCCCATCCGGCATTTGTGATCCTCGCGCAGATGCCATCGACCAATGTGTATATGGAGGTCAACCGGGCGGGTGCGATGCTTTGTCTGCCCAAGCCCGTGGATTATCGCGCTCTGACTGCCGGTGTGGAGACGATCTGTAAAAATCGTGTGCAGGCGGACGAGAGGGAATGCGCACAGACGACAGCGGCGCAGCATACAGGCAGGGAAGAGCCGGACATGGAAGCGCAGGTCACGCGGGTGATCCACCAGATCGGCGTTCCGGCGCACATCAAGGGGTACCAGTATCTGCGCACGGCGATCCTTATGACCATCGCGGACAACGACATCATCAATTCGGTGACGAAGGTGCTGTATCCGTCCGTGGCGAAGAAGTACCAGACAACGACCTCCCGTGTGGAACGCGCGATCCGGCACGCCATTGAGGTCGCATGGGACAGGGGAGATCTCGACACCCTGAACGCATATTTCGGCTACACGATCCAGAACAGCCGCGGCAAGCCGACCAATTCGGAATTTATCGCAATGATCGCCGACAATATGCGCCTAAAATATAAGATCCGCTGACGGTACGTATACGACCGGTTTGGAAAAGAGAGCCAGACCGGTCGTTTTTCTGGAATAAGCGGGAAAGACGGCTTGCAATTTGTACGGAGCTGTGGTATACTTGTATACGATGAACAAACTGAGAGGGGGATTCGATGCAGTATCCGTCATTGCTTTGGGAAAACACGCTGTCTGTAGCCGCGCAAAAGCAGGAGCCGACAGACAAGGGTACAGGCGAACCGGAGACGGAGCAGCGCGCCGTTGTACCGGAGAACAGTCTTGCGGATCTGGTGCTTCCGCTGGATTTTTCTATGGCGACCAGAGCGCTTCTGCGCCGTCTTTGCTCCGCGGAAGAGATCCGGTTTCGGGGGGAGCTGATCTGGGCCATTGCCGACACAGAGGCACTGGATGCGGCTCTCGATACGCTGTACAGAGAAACGGAGGCGTTCGAGAGACTGCTGCGCCGATACGACAGGGCGAATCCGGAAGCTGCGATTCTGTTGTTCCCGGCAGTCGCGGCGGCGTATCTCCAGCTGCTGGAGCTGTGGCAGAGCGTTCCGGATAGCGGCAGAATGGGTGTGGTGCGTGCGCATATGGAGAAGCTCCGCACGGACAGCACCATAGCGCGCCTGCGGGAGGACGGTATGCGGTATCGGGCGATCCGGCGGGCGCATCTGACGGTGCAGAGCGAGATGTACAGGCAGACGGCGTTTTCCTGCGGGGACGATACGGCGGAAGCTCGGTTTACCGCACTGTTTGCCGCAATGGGCGTACCGGACGCACTGCCGCAGCTGCGTATGCCCAAGGAGGCGGACGATGAGACAATCCACGCCTATGCCGTCGTCTATCCGCACGTCCGGGAGCTGGCACAGACCATGCGAAACGGCTATGCGGAGGCACTGTTCGGCGAGGCATTTTCGATCCGCACCATAGTCGCCTATGCCGGTGAGATCGCGTTTTTGCGGGAAATGGCGCGCCATACGAATCGGATGCGTGCCGCGGGATACGATATGTGCCTGCCGGAGGTATCCGCACTGCGGGAGATACGGATCACCGGTATGCGCGATATGGCACTGGTGAAGCGGGATATGCGCGGCGAGAAGGTGGTGCCGAACGATGTGGAAATGACGGCGGCGGAATCCTTCTTCCTGCTCGGCGGAGCGAACGGCGGCGGGAAAACGACATATCTGCGTGCGCTCGGACTGTCGGTACTCTTTGCGCTGACAGGCTGTCCGATCGCGGCAAGGAACGCGCATATCTATCCGTTCCGGCGATTCTTCA
>USGH01000221.1 GCA_900554225.1 uncultured Eubacteriales bacterium
ATTTCCTCGATCTGGTACAGGCGAACGCCCTCCGGCAGTGTCCGCTTCATATGCAGGTGATACCGATCTGTACGCAGCCGTTCGATGATCTCACGATCGAGAGGGGTACCGACCAGACGCACCTCATGACCGTTGTCCCGCGCCGGAAAGCTCATTGCGGAGCCCATCATTCCGGCACCGACGATTGTAATGATTGCCATAGCATTTTCCTCCAGTGGTATGCTTCTGTTTTGCTCTATTATTATACGAAATCTGTGCGGAAAAGTCCAGTCCTTTTTTCAGAAAAAAGCAAATCCTGTTGCAAATCACGCCGATTTCTGCTATAATAACGATAAAGTTTCCATTTTTCCATGACGAAAGGATGCTAAACCATGCTTCTTTATATTGTTCGGCACGGCGACCCTATTTACAATCCGGATTCTCTCACGGAACGCGGAAAATTGCAGGCCGCCGCACTTGGAAAACGCCTGGCGCGTTATGGGGTGGATCGCATCTACTCTTCCCCATTGATCCGCGCACAACAGACCGCAGAACCGACCTGTATCCTCACCGCAAAAAAGGCTGAAATTCTCGAATGGACCAGTGAGGCGATAGCGTGGGAGTATTTCACCGTCGCCACAGGAGAGAATCGACGCGGCTGGTGCTTCCATACAGCGGAGGGACCGGCACACCTGCGCAGTGAAGAGGTCGAAAGTCTTGGGAAGCAGTGGTATAAGGCCTCCTACTTTCAGGAGAACCACATTCGTGCGGAGGAGGGCTACTGGAAGATCCGCACGGAAAGCGACGCATTTCTCGCCAAACTCGGGTACGCGCATGAGGGAAACGGGTATCGGGTAACGGCACAGTCGGACGAGCGGATCGCGGTATTTTGCCATCAGGGATTCGGATTGTCGTGGCTCGGCGTCCTTTTGGACATCCCGCTCCCTGTGACCTGGACCAATTTTGATATATCACACTCCGATCTGACCGTAATCGAATTTGGCGGACACACCGGAGACTACTGTGTACCGAAGATGCTTACCCTCTCGAACGACAGTCATCTGTACGCCGAAGGACTGCCGACCCGGTATCAAAATGTACTATATTTCTAAGGAGCCTCTGTCTCCAGAACGTTTTTGTACCCAAAAGCGCAAACAATGCGCTTTTATGCAGAAACAATCCTGAATCAGGGGCATTCCAAAGAAACGCAAAAAGGAGAACATCATGTCGAACAAAGCAATTCTGATTTTAGCGGACGGTATGCGTCCGGATGCACTGGAAGCCTGCGGCAATCCATACGCCATGGAGCTGTATGCCAGATCCGCCCATACCATGCAGGCGCGGACCGTAATGCCTTCTGTGACACTGCCCTGCCACATGTCCCTCTTTCACAGCGTCACACCGCAGCGGCATGGGATTTTGTCCAATGTATATGTACCGCAGGTCCGTCCCGTTACCGGTATCTGTGAGGTGCTCTGCCGCGCGGACAAAACGTGTGCCACCTACACAAACTGGAACGAGCTGCGCGATCTGTCGTGGCCGGCTGCTTTGGAGGAGTACGTATTCATCGGCGGACTGCGTACCGGATATGATTACGCGAACCGCGCCGTAGCGGACGCTGCCATCGCCGGGATCAACCGTTTCGCACCGGATTTTCTCTTTGTATATTTAGGCTATCCGGACGTCATGGGACATGCACATGGCTGGATGGGCAAAGAATATCTGGACAGTGTGGCACAGTGCTTCGACTGCATCCACAAAATTATGGATATGCTGCCGGAGGAGTACACGGCGTTTGTTACAGCGGATCATGGCGGACACGATCGGATCCATGGTACGGAGCTGCCGGAGGATATGACCATCCCGCTTCTCGTGTACAATCCGCATCTCGCACCGGAAGAGATCACCGACGCCTCCATTCTCGATATTGCGCCGACCATCACCAGTCTCTTAGGCGTGGCACCGGACAAGGAATGGGAAGGTCACGTTCTCCCGCTGTCTTACACGCGATAAAACGTACAAATCTCATATTATACAATTTTTAGGAAGGCATTCTATGGAACTGCAAGGTAAAAAAGCGGTATTTCTTGGCGACAGCATCACAGAGGGACATGGTACCTCCGGTGCGGAGCATATCTTTATGAACGTACTTGCCAAAGAAGCAGGGCTTTCGGAAGCACTCAATTTCGGCATCGGCGGCACAAGAATCGCGAGACAGCAGCATGTGGATCCGTCCGCCCGGTGGGATCTCGATTTCTGTCTCCGTGTGGAAGAGCTGCCGGACGACGCGGATATTGTCGTGGTATTCGGCGGTACGAACGACTATGGTCACGGAGATGCGCCGGTCGGTACATTTGCCGACAGAAATCCCGAGACCTTCCACGGCGCGTGCCATTATCTCATGAACCGGATCTGCGAGCGGTACTATGACAAGGCCGTTGTCGTAATGACCCCACTCCATCGACTCGACGAAAACGTTGTGCGTGACGGCAGACCGACACTCGACGGATTTGTGCAGATTATCCGGGATACAGCGGAATATTACGCTATACCGGTGCTGGATCTCTATCGCGAAAGCCGGATTCAGCCAACCGTTCCGGTGATCCAGCAAACCTACTGTCCGGACGGACTCCATCCAAACGATGCGGGTCATGCACGGATTGCGCATATGCTCCACCAGTTCCTGCTGCGTTTGTAAGCGGATCACGCCACGGGACAAAAGGCGCAATATACCCTTGTGGCGAAAACGCCTGCGTTGGTTTCACACCGGTGAACGCGCCGACAATCGAAAAAACAGCACCGTTTCTCTGCCGCAGAATGGCATGGGAACGGTGCCTTTTTTTGCTTGTTCCGGCAATCAGACCAGCGCGCCGTAATCGGTCAGAACGTTTTGCAATTCTGTTATATCGATGTCCCCGACAGCGGCATCCCGTCGTACTGCCTGGGCAACTGCGGCTCCGGCCGCTTCCCCGATACAGGTTGTGATCGGCATGATCCGGAAGGAGGAATGCGCTTCATGGGTGGAGGAGATCGGACGACCGGCGACCAGAAGATTCTTCGCACCCTTGGGGATGATGGCACGGTATGGAATCGTGTAATAATCGTTATCTGGAATCCCACAGTGGTAGGTTCCCGAGCCTGCCGGATTGTGGATATCGATCTCGTAGGTACCGCGCGCGATCCGGACGTCGAATTTCCGTGCCTGCACGATGTCGTCCGTGGAGATCTCACGTATGCCCAGCTCCGGTGCGGACATGATGAGTGCGCAGTATTCCATACCGGGGATGTTGTCCTTCATGAAATGGTACATCTCGTAGACCTGTTCGCGGGCTTCCATCTCAGAGGCACTGTAGTCGAAGGCGTCCACGGGATTTTTACCGACGATCCGGGTGGTATTCAGGTGCATGATGTTTTTGACAGGCATTTTGAAGATCAGCACGTCCTCACGCGGATTGCGGATCTCCCCGGCTTCCCGCTTTGCCTTATAGAGCGACTGCATTTTCTGCCAATCGAGACGATCCCAATCCACATTGGAAAGGCGGAAATTGAGTGTCATCGGTTGACAAAGTCCGTCCTCCTCTCGACCAAGCTTGTACGGCAGTCCCGCAAACGCAAAGAGATCACCGTTTCCGGTGCCGTCGATGTAGTACTTTGCGCGGATCTCGATATTCCCGCTGACCGTCGCTGCTGTGATTGCGTGAACCTCGCCATTCTGGTAGGACACATCGTCCAGCTTGGCGTGGAACAGTACGCGAACGCCTGCCTCTGTGACCATCCGATCGAGCGCAAGCTTCATAAATTCCTCCATGTACCAGCCTGCCTGCGGATTGTCGCTGCCGCCGAGCTCGTATACCCGTCTTTGCAGCGTCTCGAACAGTCCGGCATTTGCTCTGGCATGAGAACCCTTTTCGACCCAGCTCATAAATGGATGAACCAGTCCGCATGTTGCCATACCGCCGAGAAAGCCGTATTTTTCGACGAGGATCACGCGCAATCCTTCCCGTGCCGCCGATACCGCGCTCATCACGCCCGCCAGACCACCGCCCGCAACACAGAGGTCATACGTTTCCGGAATTGCCGCGCTGTGAAAGGTATGTGTGGTATTCATTCTGTTGTTCTCCTTCTCACTTTTGCTCTTTTTGAAAATGCAAACGCATTTCTTTCTGCTCCTATCATACCATATCTATCGTGGGATTTCCATTGTTTTTTTCTGAAAAAAAGTAAAAAATGAACATAATCCAGGATCCGTTACAAAAATAGACTTGCAAATTTCCGGAAAATGTGCTACGATTGGAAAGAAAACTATTTGTACTGTTTTAAGAGAGGTTTACCATGCAGTTCTATTCCTGTTTTTCCGCGCCGTTTTGCGTATATGGCTTGGAT
>USGH01000222.1 GCA_900554225.1 uncultured Eubacteriales bacterium
AAATGCGGAGCAGATCCTGATATTCATCGACCGCCTGGATCACCGCGACGAGGAACAGAAGAAACTGCGCGTTTTCATACGGCGTTTCTCCGGGGGTGAGCAGATTGATGCCGGTGTTTGTCGTGATGGACCAGTTGTTGTGCTTGCCGCTGCCATTGACGCCCGCGAACGGCTTTTCCTGCAGGAGACAGGCGAGATCGTGCTTTTTCGCCACCTTCTGCATCATTTCCATGATGAGCTGATTGTGGTCGGTCGCGATGTTTGCCTGTGTGTAGACGGGAGCAAGCTCATGCTGGGCGGGGGCGGCTTCGTTGTGCTCCGTTTTTGCCAGTACCCCGAGCTTCCACAGCTCCTCGTCGAGATCCTGCATGAACGCCTCCACACGCGGCTTGATGGCACCGAAATAGTGGTCGTCCATCTCCTGTCCCTTGGGCGGCTTGGCACCAAAGAGCGTGCGTCCTGTGAAGATCAGATCCTTGCGCCGGTCGTACAGTGCCTTGTCCACAAGGAAATATTCCTGCTCCGCGCCGACACTGGTCCGCACACACGCCACAGGGGTCGCTGGATCGAACAGCCGCAGGATCCGCATTGCCTGTCGGTTGATCGCGTCCATGGAGCGGAGCAGGGGCGTTTTTTTGTCGAGAGCTTCGCCGCCATAGGAGCAGAACGCGGTCGGGATGCAGAGGGTCTTATTTTTGATGAACGCATAGGAGGTCGGATCCCATGCCGTATAGCCGCGCGCCTCAAAGGTAGCACGGAGACCGCCGGAGGGAAAGCTTGACGCGTCCGGTTCCCCGCGCACCAGCTCCTTACCGGAAAACTCCATGATGATCTTGCCGTCGGCGGTTGGGGAGATGAAGCTGTCGTGCTTCTCCGCGGTCACGCCTGTCAGCGGCTGGAACCAGTGGGTAAAATGGGTGCAGCCTTTTTCAATCGCCCAATCCTTCATGGCGTTGGCGACGATATTTGCCACATTGATGTCAAGGGATTTGCCCTCATCGATGGTTTTGCGCAGGGATTTGTAGGTTTCCTTCGGCAGTCTGGCGCGCATGGCAGCGTCGTCGAAGGACAGGCAGCCGAAATAATCGGTAACGGACGTCATAGCTTCCTCCCGCAGTATGGTAGAATACATCTATTATACACCCGTTGAAAAATCCCTGTCAACGGAAAAAGTCGATTTTCCGCCCGCCCTGTCGTATTTCCACGGAATGGACAAGCGCGTCCCTGGATACACCGCCGCCTTTGGGTAAAAAAACAGCAGGCACCACGGGATTTTCCGGGGCGGATTCTTGACATTTATAGAGGGAAAGGGTATAATACGGATAGAAAACCGGCAATCGGCGCAGCGACACGGTACGGTGCGGTATTGCCGAAAAGCTTTCAATAGAAAAGGACTGGAGACAAAAATCATGAAAAAAGTAGTACTTCTCGGCGACTCTATCCGGAAATTCGGTTACGGTACAAAAGTGCCCGCGCTTCTGGGCGACGACTATTCGGTATGGCAGTCCGACGATAACGGTCGGTTTGCGATGTATACGCTGCGGATGCTTTTTGACCACCGCGACAACCTGGACTGCGATATCGTTCACTGGAACAACGGACTGTGGGACGAATGCAACCTGTTTGGCGACGGCAGCTTTACGCCGATCGATATGTATGTGGAAACGATGAAGCGTATTGCCGGTATTTTGCAGCAGCACGCGAAAAAGGTCATCTTTGCGACCATCACACCGGTCACGCCGCAGAATCCGTACAATCACAACGAGACCATCGAGTACTTCAACAGCACCATCGTACCGGTACTGTCTGATATGGGTGTGATCATCAACGACCTCTACAGCCTGTGCGCGGCGGACATTGACAAATACATCCGCAAGGACGACAACATCCACCTGAGCGACGCCGGGATCGACGTGTGTGCCGCGCAGGTGGCGGACGTGATCCGGAAAGCGGCGGCGGATCTATAAGGAGAAAACGTGATGCAGAAAATTTGTATCTCTAAGGACTGGCTCCTCTCCGCGCCCGGCACGAACGGCTTTGTCCCGGTGGATCTGCCGAACGACTATGCGGTATCCCAGAAACGCGATCCCCATGCACCGGGCGGCGGCGCGAACGGCTTTTATCCCTGCGGCACCGGACGGTATCTCAAATATATGTCCTTTCCGGAGGATACGGAGCATGTGATCCTCGATGTGGACGGCGCGTATATGCTCACCACGATGTGTGTAAACGACGATCAGCTCGTTATCCATCCGCACGGATATACGCCGTATCTGCTCGACATTACGGACAGGATCCGGCGCGGACACACGAACAAGCTCGAGCTTAAAACCCAGTGCCTCCAGCCGTCCACCCGATGGTATTCCGGTGCCGGTGTGTATCGCGATGTGTTCCTGTGGACGGGCGGATGTGTGCGCGTGGAGCCGTGGGACATCTTTGTGAAAACGAAGCTCCAGAACGACGGCACGGCACTGGTCATTGCGGAATACGCCGTGTCCTCCGATAATGCGGGAGAGGCGGCACTGACCGTATCGATCGCGGATACCACGGCGCCGACCACACGCTGTATCCCGGTCACCCCCGGCAGAAAAACGTGGTGCAGCATCGTGATCCTGGTCAAAGAGCCGCGCCTGTGGAACACGACAGCCCCGCATCTGTATTCCCTCCACACCGAGATTGCCGTCTCCGGGAAAACCACCGATACCGCCGACACCACGTTCGGGATCCGCACCATCTCCGCCGACGCGCAGCACGGATTTTTACTGAACGGCGAGCCGATGAAGCTGCGCGGGGGCTGTATCCACCACGACCACGGCGTTCTGGGTGCGGCTGCGTTCCCGTCGGCGGAGGAGAGAAAGCTGACGCGCCTGAAGGAAGCGGGCTTCAACGCACTCCGCATCGCGCACAATCCGCCGTCTCTGGCACTGCTTGAGATCTGCGACCGGATCGGCATGATCGTCATGGACGAAGCCTTCGATATTTGGAATTGCCCGAACAACGATCTCGACAACCATCTGTGGTTCGCCGATTGGTGGGAGCGGGATTTCCGCGGCATGGTCAGGCGCGACCGGAACCATCCGTGTGTGATCTCCTACTCCATCGGCAACGAGATCGTGGAGCGAAACGGCACTTCCGACGGCGCGCTGTGGGCAAGGAGACTCTCGGAGGCGATCCGGAAATGGGACAACACGCGCTTTGTCACCTCCGCCGTATGCGGTATGTGGGAGCGTCCGGAGGCCACCGACCCGGAGGATTACAAAAAGGACTTTCTGCGCGGTCATCCCGATATTGGCGAGGGAGGACTGGCGACCAGCTGGGCGGACTGGACGGAGGAATACATGAAGCCGCTGGACATCGTCGGGTACAACTACCTTTTCCCGCGGTACGAGGCGGATCATGTGCGGTATCCGGACCGGGTGATCTGGGGCTCCGAGACGCACGCGATGACCTTCTACGATTCGTGGAAGGAGGTACTGAAAAATCCCCATGTCATAGGCGATTTCACGTGGACGGCGTATGACAACATGGGTGAAACGGGCACCGGACGATCCCTTTGGGCGCGGGACGGCTTTATTCCGGGAATCAGCCTTGCCGGGTATCCGTGGCGCAACTGCTATCAGGGCGATCTCGACCTGTGTGGGTATCGGCGGCCTCAGTCCTACTTCCGTGAGGCGATCTGGATCGGCGGGACGGAACCAAAGATCTTCACGACCCATCCGGAGCACTACGGGGAGGATTTCTCCGGTACGGGCTGGCACTGGTACGATGTACTGGACACGTGGACCTATCCGGAAGCCTACATCGGCAAACCGACCAAGGCGGATGTCTACACGGACGCGGATGAGATCGCGTGGTACAAAAACGGGGAATTTCTCGCAAAGAGCAGCCCGATAGCCGGGATCGCCACGATGGATATTCCCTACGAGCCGGGCGAGATCTCCGTGATCGCGTATAAGGACGGCAGGGTGGTCGGCACCTCCGCGCTCCATACGGTCGGAGAGGCTGCCGCGGTGTCCCTGGTCCCCGAACGGGCGGAATTTGCGGCGGACAGGCGGGATCTCTGCTACATCGACGTGACGGTGACGGACAAAAACGGCGACCGGATCCCGGACGCGAAAACGGAATTGACCTGCACCGTGGACGGCGGCGAGCTGATGGGCATTTTCAGCGGCGACCCGGCAAACGAGGATCAGTTCACCTCGAACGTCTGCCACGCCTTTACGGGACGCGCCCTCTGCATCATCCGCGCAGCCAAGCCGGGCAAGGTGACGGACACGGTAGCGGGCGAAGGACACGCGCCGCATACGCTAACGGTGACGGCTGAATAAACGCGATTTATCCAACGCAAAGCCTTTCGC
>USGH01000223.1 GCA_900554225.1 uncultured Eubacteriales bacterium
AAAACGGTACTACATCATCCGATGGGACGACGGCAACGAGGGCGGTATGAACCACTATTTTGCAAACATCCACACCATCGATTATGATTACTATCTCACATTACTGGAAAAACTGCAGGGTTAAACGATGAAAACACAAAGCGAAAGACAAAAAATCGTTAAAGAGCTTTTGAAAAACACCGATCGGGAATTCACCGATGAGGAGCTGGTCGAGCAGCTGATCGACACTAAGGTCACGGTGCGGGACAACGATAAGCCGGAAACCTTCGGGCAAAAGGCGGCGGATACGGTAGCGCGGTTTGCGGGAAGCTGGGCGTTCATTTTCAGCTTTATCGCGCTGATGGTCATATGGATGATCATCAACCTGCTGCTTGCCGTGCGTGCCTTTGACGCGTATCCGTTTGTGCTTCTGAACCTCGTGCTCTCGTGTATTGCCGCGATCCAGGCGCCGCTCATCATGATGAGTCAGAACCGACAGGAGGCAAAGGACCGACAGCGTGCGGAGAACGATTACCTGGTCAATCTGAAAAACGAGCTGATCATCGACGATCTGCATAAGAAGCTTGATCGGGTTCTCGAGAACGAAAAGCATATGCTTCACAAGATTGAGGAGCTGGAGAAGCAGGCAGCCGATACACAGACAGACCCCCATACCAGTACAAAAGCATAAGGAAGCCTCTGGCGAAAAGCCGTTTGGCGCGAAAGAATCCTGTAAGCAGTCTTTCAACATGAAGCCTTGCCGGACACAGAGTCTCCCAAGCTACAATCGTCCCACGAAAAAAGCAAGGATGGTTATGTTTTTACCGGATTTTGCGCAACTTTGGATATTCCCAAATCGCGTGAAATCCGGTATACTATTCTATAGAGTATATAAAATTTCATCCACAAAGGAGGACAATCGTATGCAGTTTATCTCTCCTTTATCTGCGCTTTCCCATATTGCTGAGGGCGAATCCCGTTCCATTTCCGCAGAGAATTTCACAGGGGAACGCGGCAGGGGCGGCATGGCGGAGCATGGTACCGGCGAACACTGTGCCAGAGAGCTTGGTCGCGGCTGGAAGGTCTCGCCTTCCATTTCGCTGCCGGCACACGCCAAATACACACTTGCGGACATCGAGGGCGAGGGGAGCATCCGACATATCTGGTGTGCAGGCTCCTTCACCGGACGCTACACCATTCTGCGCGTGTACTGGGACGACTGCCCGATACCGAGCATCGAATGCCCGCTTGGCGACTTTTTCTGCACCGCGACCGCCAATGAGCAGTATTCCCCGGTCGTTTCCGCCGCTGTCTGCGTCAATCCGCGCAACGGGCTGAACACCTATCTCGAAATGCCGTTCCGCAAGCACGCACGTTTTGAGATCGAGAACCTCTCCGACAAGGACTGCGTCCTCTACTACCAGATCGACTATCGGCTGCATAGGGTTGCGAGCGATGCCGGCTATCTCCACACGCAGTTCTACCGCTCCAATCCGCTCACATACATGACGGATCACACGCTACTCGACATCAAGGGCGCGCGTGGACAGTATGTCGGCACATACATGTATTGGGGCGTGAACAACGATGGCTGGTGGGGCGAGGGTGAGATCAAATTCTTCCTCGACGGCGACCGGGAATTTCCGACCATCTGCGGCACAGGAACCGAGGACTACTTCTGTGGCGCGTGGAATTTCGACAACGGCAGCGGCTACGAGCGGTTCTGCACCCCCTACAGCGGTATGATCCCGAACCAGACCGACAACATCTACAAGGCAAACAAGCGCTTCTCCCTGTATCGCTGGCATATCACCGATCCGATCTCGTTCCGGGACGAATGCCGCGTGACGATCCAGGCGCTTGGCTGGCGCACCTTTGGACGCTATCTGCCACGGCAGGACGATATTTCATCCGTGGCGTTCTGGTACCAGGACAAACCGGCAACAACCCGCGATCCGCTGCCGGACAGGGACGTGCTGGAAATCATCTGACGAATATATGGAGGTGCAGCATGAAACGAACCATTGGCATTCTTTCGTTATGCGCTATACTGCTATCGACAGTTGCCTGCTCCGGCGGCACCAAAGTGGCAGAAACAGAGCAACAGACCACCCCATCGAATACGGAATCCGCGTCGGAAACCGAAACGGAGGATCCATTTGACCCACATTTGCCCAAAATGGACTTTGGCGGTGAAAACTTCACCTTTGCGCATGTTTCTACAGCAGACTATGCCTACAAGCTCGCTGTGGATCTTGTCGCTGAGGAACAAAATGCCGAAACCATCAACGATGCCGTTTACCTGCGCAATACCGCTGTAGAAGACGCATGCAATATCAAAATTGTGGCTGAATACGCGGATGGTTTCGGTATGGTTACCAAATAGATCAAGAAAGCCTCTGCTGCCGGGGACGATCTGTATGACGCGATCAACGAGCGGCTTTATGAAATTCCACAGCTCATTACCGGCGGATACCTGCGCAACCTCTATACCCTGCCCTATATCGATTTCACACGGGACTGGTGGGATCAAAGCTCTGTGGAAAGTCTGACAATCCGGGAGAATCTGTTTCTTGCCGCATCGGATATTTTCCTCTCGGATAAGTACGCGACCGCCTGTGTTATGTTTAACAAGGATCTTGCGAAGGACTTTGCGATAGAAGACCCCTACACACTTGTGAAAGAAGGAAAATGGACGCTGGACAGAATCCGTACCATCTCAGCCGATATTTCCTATGATGTTGACGGAGACGGCACCATGACGGAAGAAGATTTCTACGGCATACTTGGCAGACGGGATATGACAACCTTCTTCTTTCACGGTGCAGATGGCCGTATCGCACAGACAGATCCCGACAATGGTGTAGTCGATGTGTTCTACAACGAACACAATGTCAGTGCCGTTGATCAGATTTTCCAGATCCTCTATGGTGAAAATATCTTCTTTAATGTACACACGCGTGTCAGTCTTCCGGATAACGATTACTATACCTTTTTCCGCGATGGACATACACTTTTCTACGTCGGCTGCATGATGGAAGAGGTGTCCAAATTGCGCGAAGCGGATCTGAATTTTGGAATCATTCCGAATCCCAAATACGACGAAGCGCAAAAGGACTATCACAGCACCGTCAGTGTACATCATACCGGACTTCTCAGCGTTCCGAAGATAGCTATGCAGCTTGAGAAAATCGGGTACGTATTGGAGGCGTTGTCCGCAAAATCCGCAGAGGTTTTGCAGCCTGCCTATTATGAAACCGCACTCAAGGGCAAGGCTCTGCGCGACATGGAAAGTGAAGAAATGCTGGACATCATCTTCGCCAATCGTGTCTTTGACTTAGGCGACATCATGAATTTCGGGAATTTCAGCATCGACTTCATCTGTATCTCCACCGGCTCCAAATCACAGGACATCACCTCCTTCTACGAGAAATACAAACCGAAGATCGCTGCGGATATCGAGAAGTTTATGGAAACGCTCGATACCGTCGTAACGGAATAAAGCGATAGAAACACAAGCCTGGAACAGAAAAAGCGGGGATGATCCATGTGGATTATCCCCGCTTCTATTTTCGATTATCCCATCGGTACCGGGCTGCACGTATCGGTCACAGCGTCATAGACCAGCGCGCTTCCGCCGTCCGGCACAAAGAAGCGTTCGAGGAATTCCTCACGGTAATTGTCGTCGGCGCGCACAAGGGAGACCGAGATCCACCATCCGCTCTACCCATCGTATTCGCCGTAAATTTCATACGTGATCGGCAGCTCATCCGCACGCTCAGCCAGCCCCGAAGCCCCCAGATCATGTTCGTCGAAGCAGAACTGCTGTGCCACGAGCAGCTTTTCCTGCGGCACCTCCGGCAGCTCCGTATCGCCCATATCGGAGGTGATCTGATAGCTCAGCGGACCGCTCATCACGTAATCCGTTTCGCTGACAATGAAGGAGCGGAACGCGTCGATGAGTATGCAGGAGCCGTCATACCAGGCAAAGAACCGCACCCAGGTGTCCGCTCCGGGAATATCCAGGGTGTAGCCGATGAAGAATTCCGGCTTTCCCGACGGCTGCATACGGAAAAAGATCGAATCGATCCCGACGCCCTCGAAGTCAAGCTCCTCAGCGCACGCCTTGCATGCCTCCGCAAGCTTCTCCTCGGTCATGCCGGCCATTTTCAGCGCGTCCTCCAACTCCACTTCCTTGCCGGTCATCTTATCGAAGCAGAAGCCGCCGACAACACCGTCCGTGCCATAGGTCGGGTAGCAGATGTAGAGCGTCACGGCGGAAAGATACCGATCGGTCGTGAAGCAGAAGGTGGTGAGCTGATAATCCTCCGTGTCGGTTTCCTCGATCAGATCGTAGAGATTCTTAT
>USGH01000224.1 GCA_900554225.1 uncultured Eubacteriales bacterium
CCCACCGATGCGATTCCATTTGTCGCCCCATGTTGGCAGAAGGGCCACGTACAGTCCCAGGGCTTCCGCTGTGGAGAGCACATATTCCATGTGATCGAAATAGGAATACTCTCCATCGCAGTCCGGCTTTGTTGGATCAAACCGCCCCGCGTCGTTTCGTTTGAGCGGCAGTCGCCCATACGCGTTTGGCGTTCGCAGACCATCGCATTCCGCCAAAACCACCGTTTGGATCACGGTAAATTTCTGGCTGGCGCGCGTTGTCAGATACCACGCGGTCTCTTTCCGGTTGAGTGCGTGGAGCAGTTCCCACGCGGTATCACCGATCCAGTGAAAGGGAGTGCCGTCCGTTTGTTGAAAATAGCGATGGGTCGGATCTATCCTAAGCGGCAGCATAACAGCGGTTCCTTTCGCGAACAGAATTATAGAATATGCTTCATTATACCATCCCGCGGCGAAAAATGCAATCGTTTTGCGGGAATTGTCGAAAAAAGGCACGATTCACCATGGGTTGCAATCCGACTGTAGTTGTGCTATAATGGAAAATATCCACTATGGCGTGTGCGCGGATCCCATAGACGGCGGATCGCCCACAGAACGCCTGCAATTTTATAAGGAGAGAACCAGATGATACGAGAACTGATGCACGATCCGCTCTTTCTGGCACGGAAATCCACTATGGCAGATTTGGCAGACAAAACGATTGCGGCGGATCTTGCGGATACACTGCGTGCCCATCGGGATATCTGCGCGGGAATGGCCGCCAACATGATCGGGTACACCCGGCGAATCATTGCCTTCTGGGAGGGAGATACGGTCACAGTGCTGTGGAATCCGACGATCACGAAACACGCAGAACCATTTGATACGGCGGAGGGATGCCTCTCCCTGCTCGGCGATCCGCGAAAGGTCAAGCGGTATCGGAAAATCACGGTCGTATATGAGCTACCCACTCGGGAAGGCGATTCGCTGATACGGCGGACACGGAGCTTTTCCGGCTTCACGGCACAGGTGATCCAGCATGAGATAGACCACTGTGACGGCGTTTTGATCTGAGGCGAGAGAACATGAAGGAAACGATTCTTCCTGTGAAACGGATATGCGGTATACCGAGCGGCGATTGGGTGTATGTGATCGGTGCGGAGAAAGAGGCAGACGCGATTGCCGGATATTGCACAGATACGGGACTGACACTCTGTTTTGTGCCGTGTCTCGATTGGAACCGCGATTTGTCTCCGTGGCAGGCTCCGGGCAGTTTTCCGGGTGGCGGTGATTTTTCCGGCGGTGCTTCTGCCTATCTCCGACAGCTTACGGAGGAAGTTCTGCCCGATGCGGAAGGAAACGAGGTGCCGCGCCGCCGTTATCTTGTCGGATATTCACTTGCCGGACTCTTTTCACTCTGGGCACTGTATCAGACAGGACTGTTTTCCGGTGCCGCTTCCGTCTCCGGTTCGCTTTGGTTTGATGGTTTTATGGATTATGTGCGGACACATTCCTTCGTGCATATACCGGAGGGGATCGTTTTGTCTGTCGGCGGCAAGGAGAAGAACACAAAGAACAGCCGCATACAAACTGTGGAGGTCTGTACACGACAGATAGGGGAGCTTTATCGCGGGAGCGGGATCGATACGCATTTCACCCTCCATCCCGGCGGTCACTTTGCAAATGTAGAATATCGAATCGCGCATGGAATCTGTACCTTGACCCGTACCGCATTGTCGAAATGATGCTACAGAATGTCCGTGATCCCAAGACAGCGCAGATATGCGTGGATGTAGGTGGCGAGAATGGCTTCAGCGGTTGGATTTTCCCCGTTTTCCGGTACGATCAGGTGTGCGGCGCGCCGTTCGGGTTCCACATATTTCTCGTGCATCGGCTTAACGGTGTGCTGATACTGTTCCACTACGGACATAACGGATCTGCCGCGTTCTACGGTATCCCGGTGCAGCCGACGGATAAATCGGATGTCCGCATCGGTATCCACGAAAACCCGCAGGTCAAAGAGGGAGGAGATCCGTGTGTCATGGAACAGCAGGATGCCTTCCGCAAGCAGGACGGGCGCAGGCTTTACAGCAACGGTATCCTGTGTCCGCTCATGCGCCTGAAAATCGTATATGGGACGCCGGATGGTCTCACCGTGCAGCAGTCCATGGATATGTGTGAGAAACAAATCGTTGTCGATGGCGTCCGGTTCGTCATAATTGATCGCGGCACGCTGCGCCATCGTCAATTCCGTGTGCGCTTTGTAATAATCGTCGTGACTGAGCAAAATGGTATATGGCGAAAAACGCGCGGCAAGGGAATGGACAAGGGTCGTTTTGCCGCTGCCGGAGCCGCCTGCGAAGCCGATACAGAGCATAGCTGCACCTCCATGCGTCATTTGTTTTTTGAGAATCAGCTCTTTCCTCATATTATACTGTAGAAATTCGGAAATTGCAAGGAAAATACCAAATTCCTGTTGTCCTCCTGCCAAAAGCGCACATATTCCGGCTACAGTTTCGATTTGTGGAGCCATATTCCAATGAAAAACGGCAATTCCTTGCAATTTGGCAGGATTTGTGCTATACTATCATGAGAATCCAAAATGAGTAAGGGTGTTTTGCTATGATTTCTTTCATTTCCTATTCCGATGCGGAAAACCTGCTTCGGAAATACAATAAGGAGCCGTTCCATCTGTGCCATGCGTATACCGTAGAAGAAGTCATGCGGTATTTCGCCAGAACGGAGGGATACGCGCAGGAGGAGGAGTTTTGGGGTATTGTGGGACTGCTGCATGACATCGACTTTGAACTGTATCCGGAAGCGCATTGTCAAAAGGCACCGGAGCTTTTACGGGAAGGCGGTGCGAACGAGGAGATCATCTATGCGGTATGCAGCCATGGGTACGGGATCTGCTCGGACGTGGAGCCGACGCATCCGATGGAGAAAATACTGTTTGCCGTGGATGAACTGACCGGGCTGATCTGGGCGGCTGCCAAAATGCGTCCGTCACACAGCACGACGGATATGGAGCTGTCCAGCCTCAAAAAGAAATATAAGGACAAGAAATTTGCTGCCGGATGTTCACGGGATGTAATCGCGAGCGGTGCGGAAAGACTCGGCTGGACATTGGATACGCTTCTCGATAAGAGGCGGCAGTCCGTGAAAAGTGCGGCGAATGACAGCAGAATTCCGGATTTGTGGCGGGAACCACGACTATTCACAGAAATTTCATGATTGAGCATTGCAAATCTGACGGCACTG
The DNA here is from genome assembly GCA_900554225.1 of uncultured Eubacteriales bacterium. GTDB lineage: Bacteria > Bacillota > Clostridia > Oscillospirales > CAG-272 > UMGS1696. The sequence continues at coordinate 3,241 of USGH01000224.1, forward strand.
TGGTACAATTACATTAGATTGCCGTTTCTGTAAAACAGACGGCAGGAGCAAGGACGGTTTTGACTATGTGGATCGGACTGTGCGGGCAAAGCGGTGCCGGAAAGGGATATATCGCCGCATTGTTCGCGGAAAAAGGCGTTCCTTCGATCGATACGGATTGCGTATATCGGGATTTGACCGGACCTGCATCTCCGAAATCACCGTGTATGGAAGCTCTGTGTGCGGCATTCGGACCGGATACCGCAAATGAGGATGGCTCGTTGAATCGGACGTATCTGCGTTCGGTGGTTTTTGGGGCGGAGAATCGCGAGCGATTGCACCTACTCAATCGGATCACGCATCGGTTTATTCTCGCGGAAACCGAGATGCGTGCGGATAAATTGACCCGTGACGGAGCGGAATTTGTGCTGATCGATGCGCCCCTTCTCTATGAAAGTGGGTTTGACAAACGATGCGCGGCGGTGGTCTGTGTGACTGCCCCCCTGGAGGTACGGCTCTCGCGGATCGAAAAGCGGGATCATATCGACAGGGCATCCGCACTGGCACGGATCCGTACACAGATTTCCGAGGAAATACTCCGGGAACGCGCGGATTACGAGATTTGCAACGATGAAAACACGGATCCGGCAGAACAGGTGGACAAAATCCTTGCGGCATTGCGGGATCGTTTCGCTTCCATACAGAGATCGTGACAGTCGTGTGCCAGAGGATGCGGATGAGAGAGGGACAGACGGGATTACACCATGAGATTTAGAAATACCGTGACACGCAGTATCGTGATCTGCTGCATCCTTGTACTGTCGCTTGGGATCGGATATGTCTTCGATGCGGTTTGCCGCCGTGCGGATTACAACAAACATCCACGGCTGTATGCGGAATACGTCACAGAATACGCCGCACTGTATGGCGTACCGGAATACATCGCCTATGCCGTGATCAAAACGGAAAGCGATTTCCAGAGCAATTACGTTTCTGCGGATGGATATGTCGGGCTGATGCAGCTGTCGGAGACGACATTCCGACAGCTCACCACTATGATGAAGGAGAACAGGGACAGCGGGATCCGCTACGAT
>USGH01000225.1 GCA_900554225.1 uncultured Eubacteriales bacterium
GAATACATGGCAAAGCCGTGGTACTGTCCGATTTCCTCCATGTAGACAGGCGCGGGTACCTTGATCGGATCGGCAGTCTCCCGTACCGCACGGCAGATCGGCGCGGATTCCGTCAGGGCGACCTTGCCGTATGCTGCTTTTTCGCTGTTCTTGACCGTCATAGGCGGCAGTTTGATTCCCTCGTATTCCTCCACGAGTGCGCGCATGGCCAGATACGTCGGCGTGATGTCCCCGGCTTCGGTCAGCGGCGCGTTGTAGTCGTAGCTTGTGATCGTCGGTTGATACACGCCCGTATGGTTCGCGCCGTTCGTAAAGCCGAAATTCGTGCCGCCGTGGAACATATAGAAGTTGAGGGACGCGCCGTAGTCGAGCATTTCCCGGAAGCAGTCGATGATCTCCTCGGTCGGACGGACGTGGTGCTCTTCGTACCAGTGGTCGAACCAGCCGCTCCAGAATTCACCGCACATCGTCGGCCCCATCGAACGGTTGCCCTTTCTGCGGAAATCGTTCAGAATATCGAAATTCATTTTCGCACGGGAGCCGAAGTTTGCCACGGAGAGAAATTCCGGGAGCGTACCGCCGTTCAGCATCCAGTCGCAGGCACCGTCCGAGGTGAAGAGCAGGCAGTCCACGCCGCATTCGCGATAGATGTCCACCACCGCGCGCAAATAATCGTGGTCGTTGCCGTAGCTGCCGTATTCGTTTTCGATCTGCACCATGACCACATTGCCGCCGCGCGTGGACAGCCGGTCGCCGACCTCGTCAAAGAGTGCGTGATAGTACCGGCGCACCTTTTCGATGTAGGCGGGATCGTTGCAGCGGAGTGCGATCTTGTCGTATTTCAGGAGCCATGCCGGGAGTCCGCCAAAGTCCCATTCGGAGCAGATGTACGGGCCCGGCCGCAGGATCACATTGAGCCCGAGCTCCGCGGCGAGATCGATGTACGCGGCAATGTCGAGCATACCGCTGAAATCAAATCTGCCTTCCTCCGGCTCATGGAGATTCCAGCAGGTGTAGGTTTCGAGCGTGTTGAAGCCGCATTCCTTGAGCTTCAGGAGTCGGTCGCGCCAATATTCTCGGGGGATCCGGAAATAGTGCATTGCGCCCGAGATGATCCGGTACGGTTTGCCGTCCAGATAGAACTGTTTTTCGTCGTAGGTGAGAAGAGCCATAGGTACCTCCGTTGTGGCATTTTCTTGTATTATACCACAGATTCCGGAAAAATGCTACCGGCAAACGGATCGGAAAGCAAAAAAACGAGAAATTTTTCGAAAGCCCCGTGCAGAACTGCCGGCAAAAAACTGTCGGACTTTTTTCGCAAAACCTATTGCAATCCGCGGACAAATGCGCTATAATATATTTATCCGTGATGGGGCATTAGCTCAGCTGGGAGAGCGCAAGGTTCGCAATCTTGAGGTCAGGGGTTCGATCCCCCTATGCTCCATTTTTTACCATAACCGGGTCTGTGCTGACGCAGATCCGGCTTTTTTATCGTTATGACAGGAGGAAATGATATGACACCCCTGCAGGATTGGCTTGATGCACTCGGACAGCCGGAGAGATACAGCTTCTCCGCATCCTTGACGCGGCTCTGCGTGTATCCGCACATACCGACACGAGATCCGGCAAGAACCGTGCGTGTGGAGATGTGGCTTCAGGCGAACGGACCGGGGACAGCACAGCGCGTATGCAAGGTTTTCCCAGAGGGGATTGACGGACCGCTGCCCGCCGTTGTGGTGCCGTTTTATTATCCGGAGGCAATGCTCGCGCTCGATCCGGCGACGGGGGAGACGCTTGCGTCGTTCGCGGAGATCCCCATGCTTCTCGAGCTTGCCGCACGCGGATATGCTGCCGCCACCGCCGACGCGTATCATCTGACCTATTGCCCCTTCGAGAAGGCGCGCGATGATTTTTCCCGCTGGCAGGACAGTGCCGACGCGCTGCACCGCGATCATCCGCATTGGACGGGAATGGGGAAGCTCGTCGCGGATACGGCGCTCTTGACGGACGCGCTGGCAGAGGATCCGCGGGTAGACGCACACCGGATCGGGATCGCGGGACACTCGCTCGGCGGAAAGATGGCGTTTTACGCGGGCTGCCTCGACGCACGCATTTCCGTGATGCTCTGCTCGGATTTCGGCATTGGCTGGACGCAGACCAACTGGCGCGACGACTGGTACTGGGGCGCACGTCTGGATACGCTTGTCTCGCGGGGGATGGATCACGCACAGCTTGCGGCGGCAGGCGGGGCAAAGCCGCTTTGTCTCTTGGCGGGGCAATACGACGACGCGGACAGTCTGGCGCTGCTTGAAAAGGTGCCGGAATACGCGGCGAACACGGACGGCAGGCTGCTGTTCCTCCATCACGCGTCAGGACACCGCCCGCCCCGGGACGCACGTGAGCAGGGCTATCGCTTCCTCGATCGCTGGCTGATGGAATAGTGACAGATGTAGCTAAATAAAATAAAAACAGCAAAATGCACGAAAACGGTTGACAAATGCGCACGAATTTGGTATGCTAAAGATAGCAGATCCATATCTATATAAGGAGAGAAACCGTTATGAAGCATTCTACACGCATGGCAGTACTGCTTCTTGCCGCACTGGCGCTCGTTTCCTGCTCCGGCGGGGATCCGGTTGTCGAAAACAGGGATGGCGAGACTGTGACAAACGAAACGATCGAGACCCCTTCTGCCGAAACAGAGATCACGGTGGAGCTGCCGGATAAAAAATACGGCGACGCGGAGGTGATGTTCCTCACGTCGAAAAACACGGCGGATCAGTACACGTGCTACGAAATCTACGCGGACGAGATGAACGGCACGCTCATCAACGACGCGGTATTTGTGCGCAACGGACTGGTGGAGCAATCGCTCGGCATACGAATCGCGGAAACGAAGCTCGAAAACATCGAGTCGGTGGCAAAAAAGAGTCTGGCAGCCGGAGACACAGCGTACGACGTGGTGATGCCGTACATGAACAAGGCCATATCGCTGACGACGGAGGGCTTTTTGATGGAGCTGCGGTCGGTGCCGTATCTGGCGCTGGAGAAGCCGTGGTGGGACAGGCGTGTGACGGAGGGCATGACCATCGCCGGCAAGCTCTATTTCTCGACGGGGGACATCTCCATTCTCGACAACGAATGTACGATGGTACTGTTTTTCAACAAGGACATCGTAAAAAAGTATGGCTTGGACGATCTGTACACGTTGGTGCGTGAGAAAAAGTGGACGATGGACAAGCTCGGAGAAATGGCGTCCGCTGTGACGCAGGATCTGGACGGCGACGGAAAAATGACGGACGCGGACGCATGGGGCATGCCGGTCGTGGAAAACGCGGCGAACGCGTTCTATTTCGGCGCGGGGGAACGGATTGTGACGATGGGCGAGGACGGAGCGCCGCAGTTCTGCCTCGGCACCGACCGGAGCGTGGACGTATTCACGAAGGTGATGGCGCTCTGTCTCGGGGCGGACGCGTTGTACGGCGCGTCGTATCAGACGAGAAATCTGATGTTCCAGGAGGGCAGAACGCTTCTTGCGTCCTTTGCGCTGACAAATCTGAACGGACTGCGCGACTGTGAATACGGCTTCGGGATCCTGCCGTATCCGCTGTTCAACGAGGCGCAGCCGGAATACAACAATCTGATCAGCACCGTCCTTGTACCGACGGCGAGCGTGCCGTTCAACAACACGGATCCGGAGATGACCGGCGCGACGCTGGAAGCGATGGCGTATTATTCCGTAGACACGCTGACGACGGCGTACTACGACAACGCGCTGAAATCCCGCTACATACGCGACGAGGAATCCGGCGAGATGCTCGACATTCTCTTTGCGACGCGCGTATACGACCTTGGCTTTATCTTCAACTTTGGCGGCTCGGGGGACATCATAAATAATATGTATAAAAAGAAGCAGACAGACATTGTGTCGCAGTGGGAGAGCATACGCGTCAAAGCCGAGACAGCTCTTGCCGATACGATGCAAACCTTTGCCGCGCTGAAATGACCGTTTGTTCGCGAGGGAGGCGGGGTAATGATTTTCGCATACCCCCTTGACAAACAAGACAAAATTTGTTATCATAGCAAGAGTATCTGTACTATCATAAAAAAATGAGGCTTTATCATGAAACAGACCAAACGTATTCTTACGCTTCTTCTTGCCGCGATGCTGCTTGTTTCCTGCTCCGGCGGAAAAACAGTGCCCGAAGACGACAGCGTCGAGACCGGAACAGACACGACCACCGAAACCGCACCTGTCGAAACGGAGATCACCGTGGAATTGCCGGACAAAAACTACGGC
>USGH01000226.1 GCA_900554225.1 uncultured Eubacteriales bacterium
CACCAGACGGTCGCGTCGGTCATCTTCTGGATGTCCGCATCGGTGACCTCCCACCAGCGCTTCATGACGGCATTGCCAGCCTCATCCGTGCACTCGCCGCAGGCGTCGAGGCAGGCCGCGCCAGAGTTCAGCAGGTGGATGATGCCGCCGTTGTCCTTGGCCTTGCCCTCGAGATCGTAGCCGGTGACGCGCTTCGTGGCCTCGGGAGACCAGTAGGTGCGCACGTCGGCGAAGATCTGGGCGCGGTTCGTCAGCAGCTCCATGAACAGCATGCCAAGGCCGTTGAGTACGTCGTTTTCCGTTGCGAAGACCATCGGCTCCTTCGGGCCTTCGAAGTCGAAAGACGAGTTAAGGACAGCCTCAGGATAATCGCAGTTGGGCCAGTGGTCGGTCCACTGTCTCTGGCCCTGGAAGCCGGCAGCGATGGCGTTGTGTCCGACGGATTCTTCAATGAAGCCTGCGGGCAGGTTTTTGTTGCCCTGGATCAGATCCTTGATGATGCAGTACATCTTGATCGTAAATTCCCACTGCTTCTCTTTTTCTTCCGGGGTAAACTTGATACGGCGCTTTTCGCCGAGGAAGTCAACATATTCGGGGTTGTCGTCGCGGCCTTCCTTGCAGTGCTCCTTCGTCCATGCCAGCGCCTTTTCATAGGCCTCATGGTCGTAGATGCCTTCCTCCATGCGGCGCAGGATCTCGACCTCGTCGACAGACTCGACGCGCAGGCCCAGATATTCCTCCATGAAGTCCTGATCCATGATGGAGCCGCCGATGCCCATGCACATGGAGCCGATCTGGAGATAGCTCTTTCCGCGCATCGTAGCGGCTGCCACGGCTGCACGACCGAACCGGAGCAGCTTTTCGCGGACATCCTCCGGAATGTTCGTTACCTCATCGCGTTCCTGTACCTCATGACCGTAAATACCGAATGCCGGGAGACCCTTCTGCGCGTGGGTAGCGAGAACGGACGCAAGATACACCGCACCCGGACGCTCCGTGCCATTGAAGCCCCAAACGCCCTTGATCGTTGTGGGGTCCATATCCATCGTCTCGGAGCCATAGCACCAGCACGGCGTAACGGACAGGGTGATCTCCACGCCTTCTCTCTTGAACTTTTCGGCGCACGCGGCGGATTCCGGTACGCGACCGATGGTAGAATCGGCGATGATGACCTTCACGTGCTCGCCGTTGGAATAATAAAGGTTTTCCTCAAAGAGCTTCTTTGCGGCTTCCGCCATTGCCATGACCTGATCCTCAAGGCTTTCACGAAGCTGCATGGGTCCTCTCCGCCCGTCCACGATCGGACGAATACCGATCACCGGATAAGAACCGACATATCTGTTTTCTGCCATAACCTGAATGTATCCTTTCTATTACACAAAAATGCGCAGGCAAATGAGACCTCTCCCCCACAGGAAGAAAGGTCCATTTGTGCATAGTATAGCATAACCGCGCCCAAAATGCAATGTGCTTTTGACAGGAAATTTGTAATTTTTCCGTTACAAGCTATAAAACAGTGCGTACAGCGTACTTTGCCGTATACTCCGGTTACAGAAGCAGGGGAGCAGAAAAAAGAACCTCACGCAGTGCGGCGTATCCGTAATAGTACCCGACCTCCGAATGATCTCTGCCGAGTGCAATCCGGAAAGCGGGGCGATGAACCTCCTCCGTATACCATGCGACGGGACTGCGCTTTCCTTCACAAGCGGCAAACGGATACGATGCCATGCGCGCAAGGAGCTTTCCGATCGTCGCGGCACGGGCTGTACTATGCGGCACGGTGCAGATCCCGTTTTCCCCGGACGTTGTCAGATGGAGGCACAGGCGCGTTTCCGTGACGAGGCAGAACTGGCAGAAGGCAGCGGTCTCCGGCGGGATCACAGTCCCGTCTGTGTGGGATAGCGGCACGCCCGGCAGAAAGGATTCCCGTAGCGAGAGGGTCTGTGGACGCGGCAGGAGTCGTGGGCTTTGCTTTGCCGCATACATACCGTCCGGATGGAGACACGGGATCACGTAGATCGTTCGGTTTTCCCAGAGATACGGCAGATGTACTCCGTAGAGCCGCCGTTCTTCCGCGCGGAACACACAATAATCCCGTAAGAAGCGGAGGCAGATCGCCGTAGATACCCAGTCGCCATCCTCCATTCCGCCCATATATACCGCCGCATAGGATGCCTTGTCCGCGTTCTCCCGCAGTCGTGGATCGCCAAGCACCAACGCGCGGATTGCCCTGCCGGATACGGATGTGCCAATGGTCAGTACAGGCAGCGCATAGGTATCGGCAAGAGCAGCGAGATAGCGCTCCATCCCCGCGTATTCCATCGGTCGGTCGAGCATCGCCTGTGTCAGCATTTCTTCCGTCATCGTTTTTCCTCCCTGATGCAGATGAGATTACCCCATCTATATGCGGCGACCGCGGAATTGTTTACAAAAAAGGGCAGGAAATCCATGCGGAAACATGGTATCATAATAAGGTACATTTTTCAGAGGAAAAATCCGTTCCAGGGAGGCTACCATGACCAAAAAACGGGGAAAGTGCCACCAACATTCTATACGCGGACTGGTTTTCCGTTGTTCTCGGCTATGCAGAGGATCTGCTCGGCTGTCTGCGCACCACCTATCTCATCTGCGCCGTCGCCTATGGGTACTGGAATTTTGGGCTTTCCTTTTCCAATCGGCACATTCTCCTCTCCGGCGGGCTGATCCTTTTCGATATGCTCTCCCGTCTCGCCGTGGATCTTCTGCAAAACAACATCGCAGAGCTTGTGACCGTCGCCGTCATCTGGCTTGCCCTACAGCTTGCCTATGAGCTGGTGCTGTGCGTCCTTGCATGGCTCACCGCGCAGCTTCTCCTCCATTGGCGCAACACCAGCTCCCATCCGCGCGCGAAGGACCGGTACACGCTTGCCGCCGCACTGCGCTTTTCCCTGCTCTGGCAGCTCGCCGCACGTGTCGGCATGGAGGTCTACAACATCCTCACATTCACGTCCAGCTACACGGACATCACTGCGGCAGAGGTGTCGTCCATGGTCGGGTATCTTTTGTATGCCGTGATCCTCTATGGCGGCGTCGCCTTTCTCGCAGAGGAGGGACTGCGCACGCTGTGGACGAAACGAGCCCGCGCAGATGCGGCGTAATCCCACGAAATTTCCCACAAAAGGTTGCAATTTCGCCCATTGTATGTTATACTGAACGGTAGCCAAGAAAACGCCGCCATACGGCTGTGCTGTATACGGCATACCTTCAAGAAAATCTGTATCTGTCCCATCGGAGGAACCAAAGATATGAAGCTCTCATCGAAACTGACCCGGAGCGTGTGCGGAATGCTCTGTGCGCTGACCGTACTGCCCACAGCTCTGACCGGATGCAATAAAACAACGGATCCGCTCTATTACCGCTACAACTACGATCTCTCGGAGTATATCGACCTGGCGCAATATAACGGTGTGCCTGCCGTATACACCGACGCGGTGATCACGGATGAGGATGTGGAAATGGAGGTCCAGTCCACGCTCGCCTATTACGCCTCGGAGGAGGACATCGATACGGGCGCGGCACCCGGCAATATCGTGTATTTTGCGGCGGACGTCACCTTAAACGGAGTCACCGTGGACGAATACTGTGCGGAGGAAACCTCTCTGACCCTCGGCTTTGCGACCTACGGCGAAGCGATCGACGAGGCACTGACCGGTGCGAAGGCGGGCGATGTCATTGAAGCAGCGCGCACCCTGCCGAATACCGACGCATACGACGAATACGCCGGCGAAACGCTCTCGTACAAGATCACGGTGGAACGGGTATGCAATGCCGTGGTGCCGGAGCTGACCGACCTGTTTGTCCAGACGATGCTCAATTTCGACTCCGCAGACGCGTATCGGGAGGCGGTACGGGAGGCATTGACAGAGGCGGCCGCCAGCAATCGTTCCGCGCTTCTCCTTTCGCAGGTCTGGCCCACCGTGCTGGAAGGAACGGTCGTCAAGAAGTATCCCGAAAAGGAGCTGGGCGAGATCCGCGACCAGGTCAATCGGGAAATCGACGCGTATCTCAACGCCGCGGGCATCAACCGTGCGGAATACCTCAAGATCGCCTATGGAAAAACCGAAGAGGAATTTGACACGTATCTCGATGAGCTTGCCAAGGAGCAGGTCAAGGATGAAATGATCGTGTACGCCATTGCACGTGCCGAAAACATTGAAGCGACGGACGAGGAATATACCCAGTACGCGCAGATATACGCAGACAAGTACGGCTACGCGACCGTGGAAGAGATGGAAAACGCATTCGGCAAGGATG
>USGH01000227.1 GCA_900554225.1 uncultured Eubacteriales bacterium
GATTTCTCCGTAGTCGTAGGTGAGTGTGAACAAAATCTCACGACCTGCCGGAATGATGTTGTAAATCGAAAACTCGCTCTCCGGGAAAATCGGGCAAACCACGCGCACAAGCAGAACAAGCCACAGCACCATACTCACTTTTGGCGGAATACGGCAGCGGAACAGCCATTTCACCAAAAGCAGCAGCAGTGCTGTGGTGGAAGAAAACAGGGTAATTTGTGCCAATAACAAAACGAGATATACCGGCATAGAATCTCTCCGTTTTTGTTTTGTAGATTTGCTTGGGAAACAATGCCTCCATCATACCGCGTATTGTATACGATCACTGACAAGAGTAAATGGCAGAGTTTTCCTATGTACACCGGTCAAGCAATTTCAGTCTTCCAATTCGTTCAGGATTTTTATAATGTCGTGACGTTCCTTTTCGGTCAGATTGCCTTCCTGGACAAGAGACGCCATAAGCCCATAGGTAGAATTGTCAAAAACACGTTCCACAAAGGATTCCACTTCGCTGTGGATGCAATCGGATTTGGACATTTTCGGAATATAGCGATACACACCGATGGTTTTGTCGATAGCGACGGCACCCTTTTCTGCCAATCGGATGATGAGTGTGCGGATGGTGGTGTTCGTCCAGTCCGTAGCGTTAGACAGCTCTGCCACGATTTCACCAAGTGTCATACCGCGCTCATTGTCCGTGCTTCTGTCCCACAGGACCTTCATAATACTCCATTCTGCTTCGGAAATTTTGAGTGTTTTTCTTCTGCCGCGCATGATTCCGTCTCCTGCTCTACATCTGCTGTCTCCGTGCGCAGTTGGCATGATCCGGAGACAGGTATTGTCAAACGGTGCAATCCCACAGAATGTGAAAAGAAGGTGAAAAAACACCGTTTTATGTGTTGTCTATATGATACAGTATCTTCTCCGAAAAGTCAAGGGGATTCCGGCGATTTTTTACAGGAGGACGTGTAGATTTTTGCACATCTTTTTTATAGATATTGACGAAAATAACGCTTTTGATGGAAAAGCGCAAGGAGAAGCATCTCCTTATGGAAATACTTCTCCTGCGATTTGCGGCAAATCCATGTGTGGGAAGGCTATGCGCAGAAGTCTCTCCGAACGGATTGGGGAGTCGGAATAATTACTTCAGCATGACCTGACCACCGGTGACAGGAAGTGCCTGACCGGTTTCATACTTCTGCGAAATGATGTAGAGAACTGCCTTGGCAACGTCTTCGATTTCGCAGCCACGGCCGAGCGGCACCTTGGATTCATAATACTTCCGAACATCCGCGACCGTTTTTGCTCCCGGAACCTTGCCTGCGTTCAAATACTGTACGAACAGTCCCTTTACCGGATCGGACCACAGCGGACCATTTAAGAAATTGCCTGGGCAGACCGCGTTGACCTTGATCCCATACGGTGCCAGCTCCATAGCGAAGGACTGAGTCAGACCGATTCCTCCGAATTTGCTGCCCGCATAGGCAAAGTTCTTGTTGGAGCCTTCCAGACCAGACTTGGAGTTGATCTCGATCACGTCTGCCATATATTCCGGGGAGGCGATCCGCTGGAGCTTCATCACATCGGAAGCATACTTGACACAGAGGAAATAAGCAGTGTAGTTCACGGAGGTGACCAGCTCAAAGGTGGATTTTGTCATTTCCTCGAGAGAACCAGCGCGCGCGATGCCGGCGTTGTTGACAAAAATGTCCAGACCACCGAACGCAAGAACCGTCTCGTGCATCATGTTGGCAACGCTTTCCTCATTCGACACATTGGCGACCACAGAGATCGTACCTACGCCAAATTCTTCCGCAAGCTCTGCTGCGGTCTTGGCGGCACCTTCCCCGTTCATATCTGCGATAACGACATTTGCGCCTTCCTTAGCGAGATAACGTGCGATTCCTGCACCAAATCCCTGTGCGCTGCCGGTGACGATCGCGGTCTTCCCTGCCAGAGCCTTTTTTTCTCCAACGGCAAGGCTTACCTTGGAGCGATAGCTCTCGACTTCCCAGTTGACGATAAAGTCCGCTTTGTCTTTTGCCATGTGGGAGACACCGCCAAAATTGCGTGCCAGCACCGTGATGGTCATAGCATCCTGCCATACGACAGCGGCGGTCTTTACTTCCTTCCGGTTCGCGCCGATGACGAACATACCGACTCCTTAGGCAAAGACGATCTTCGGAGCAAATCCACGTCTTTCCTGGAAGGCACCGAACGCCGCAATGATTTCCTCCGGTGCAAACGCATCGATGAAGAGCGGTTCCGCCTTGCAGTACACAATATGGTCCGGGGTGAGCGGCTCCATCAGCTCTGCAAACGCTTCTTTGGAGGCGGCAAAAGCTTGAATCTGGCGGTTCAAATGGAATTCTACAACGGCCTGTCCATCCGCATCATAACACATACGCAACACAGGAGCGATCTTTGCAGCCGCTGCCTTATCGAATTCCTCAACCGGTGTGAAATCCGGTTTTTCGGTCAGCTTTGCATCGATCTTTTCCATGATGCCGGATACGAGCGTATTGAGTTCTTCTTCCGTATTGGCAGCAAAGAAGATACCATGGTTCTGTAAGAATACAACATCCGCGTCGCGACCGGTCTTTTCACGGTATGCAAGCATCTTTTCACGGCAGTTGGCGGCGAGGATATAGCCTGGGTTGCACTCCTCGACCCACACAGCATCCGGGCAAATGGCAAGCGCGGCATCCTTGCCCTCTTTGGAGCAGGTGATCGCGTTGACAGCCGACGGATGGACGTGCAGGATGTAGGTCTGTGGGAACAGATCGTGCAGGAGTGTTTCTACAGACGGACGCTTTGCCTCTTCACCGGGGCACTTTGCAGCCATCATATCAGCAAGCACCGCAGCTTCTCTGGCATCGGTGCCCGCCGGATAGGTCTTATCCCAAATAGCAGAGAGCGCATGACGATCCATCTTGACAAAGCCATCTGCCGTGATGGTAGCAAGGGAGGTACCGCTGCCCTTGATGTACAGCGCATCTGCGTTTTTGTAGGAGGTGTTGCCGCCGCCAGCCAGAACAAATGCGGGATCCTTGCCGTACACATTGGAAAAATGAACGAGAATATCGAGACTCATGATAGGATTTGTCCTTTCCTGAATGAATTGCGGGTAAAATGAAGATTTATAAAACAGTGCGGGTTCAGAAATCAGTCTGCCCATCCGCCGATTCTCGCATAGTGCTCAATCCGTTCCGCAAGAGACGGCATTTTCGCCTTGGTTTCCGCAGAGAACATGGAGTCGGCAAGATTCTTGCTTGCGGCGATTTCGTGACCGATCAGCGCGTAGGTCGTCTTGCGTAAATGTGCGTATGCCGGATCCGCCAGTGCCGGGCAGATAAAGGATTGACGCGGGGAATTGATGTCCTCGCCGCTGATTTCAAAGAGATCGCGGTCGTGACACATTCCCATCAGTCTTGCCAGCTGTTCCTTTGTATTGCGCGTCGGCATATAGGTCTCTGCGGAGAATTGACAATCTGCGAGCGTATCAAACAGTTCCGGCAGATAGTCATCCTCAAATTTCTGCGCCTTTTTATCGCCTGTCGGACTTTCGCCAACATCTCCGAGGTAGGCATATGCAGAGATCGCCCCCAGCTCATGTGCCAGCGCGGTAAATTCACGAATATTCATGCACTCTTCATCCGCATCGATATAAAACCGTTCGACCATATGTCCCTTCAGTACGCCGAGAATATCGTATTCATAGAAATTGTCCGGCGCGTCAAGAAGCTTTGCTCTCGTTTTCTCACCAAGGGGCTTGCCGGTCAGTGTTTCCACGAAATCGCAGGCCATCGCTCTATCGGAATAGCGGGATGTGATCTTTTTGGTGAGTGCGAACAGAATATGCCGTTCCGTGATGCTGCCGCCTTCTCTTGCCATGGACAGTGGATACACATCCGCGTCAAAATCGAGTGTGATCCCGGCAGACGCAGTCATTTCGCTGATCCGTGCGCACATTTTGCGGTTCCGTTCGTTTCTTTTTGCACGGATCCCGGAGAGGATTGCCTCCGCTTCGCCCTGTGCTTCTCTGATTTTCGTCTCGCGCACAGCCTCCGCACGCAGGACGGCAGATTCCTTCTGGCCTTCCGCAATGAGGATGGCGCTGCGCTTTTCGCCCTCTGCGTCCAAAATCTTCGCACGGCGCTCGCGCTCCGCCTTCATCTGCTTCTCCATCGAATCCTGAATTTCCTTCGGCGGAATGATGTTTTTCAGCTCCACGCGGTTGACCTTAATGCCCCACGCATCGGTCGCCTCGTCCAGAATGACACGAATT
>USGH01000228.1 GCA_900554225.1 uncultured Eubacteriales bacterium
ACGGCATGCCCTCCACGAATATCCTCATAAAATAATGCGCATACTGTTTTTCGGAGGAGCTTATGGTTACAGTATATTTGCGGACAATTTTCATGTTTTTCTTTCTCATCCTTGCGCTGCGTGTGATGGGGAAACGACAAGTCGGAGAATTGCAGGTCAGCGAGCTGATCGTCACCTTTATGCTCTCCGAGCTGGCGGTCAATCCGATCTCTAACCGTGATCTTCCCATCTTATATGCCGTGGTACCGGTACTTCTTTTGTTGTCCCTTGAGGGAATCGTCTCGTTCCTGATGCTCAAGAGCAATGTATTGAAGAGACTGCTTTACGGACGGCCAACGGTTGTCATTCGTTATGGAAAAATTCTCTATCCGGCACTGCGGAAACACCGCGTTGAGCTCGATGAACTCCTATCGGAACTGCGCCAGAAGGGGATTGCACGAATTGAGGATATTTCCTATGCGATTCTGGAGGAGAACGGCAAATTATCCGTCTTTCCGCGCACAGAGCTATCCCCGCTCACGCCGAAGGATGCCTCACTCATCGTCACGGAGAGCGGTATTGCCCACGCACTCATCATCGATGGCACGATTTTGCAGCAGAATCTTGCCGTCTGCGGAAAATCGGAAGCATGGCTATTGCGCTGGCTCAACAAACACAAAACCGCCGCAGCGGATGTGTTTCTGCTCACACTCGATGACGGCGGTAAGGTATTTCTCATGACAAAGGCGGATTGTTCTGCCCAACTAAAGCAAGATAGAGGATAATTATGCGGATATTTTTGGTTGCAGTGGCAGTATTTGCCCTTGTCACCGCGGTGCTGGTGCTGAATATGTGGTATGTGGCGCACACGACGGATTTTCTTCTGGAGCGTCTGGCGGAATTTCCGGCTCGTGCAGACACGGCAGCGCGGGATCTCGGTGCATTCCAGGCGCAGTACCATGCGTTCTACGAGCTGTTTTCGGAACGGGAGAAGCTCCTGCACGTGTTGTGTGGTCATACCGACACCGATCGTGTGCGGGACGCGTTTTTCGATATGGCGACGCGGTATATTGCCGGAGACAACGCCGGATACACTTCCGCAAAGGGGCAGCTCGATGTTGCTCTGAACGATTTGCGGGACGCAGAACGGCTGTCGTTTGACAACTTCACCTGATCCGGCGCATTCCAGAACACTCTCTTTCCCGAGAGGAAACGGAAGCTCAGCGGAAATCCGTCACGCCGTCCTCGCAGAGCAGGCGTTTGCGGCAGATGGTGTGATAACCATTTTCTCCCGTCACATGGAATTTCTGATCGATGGCAGTAACGATGTACGACGGATTCAGATAATTCTCCTGATTCGCGTTACACACGGCATTGACAATCAGGCAATCGTTTTCGATCCTGGCGGTCAAAGAGCGTACAAAATCGGTCACGTCCACTTCTTTTTCACCGCTCTTGGATTTTTTCATCATGATCACAGGATGACGGAAATACTCCTCAATCGCAGCACAGGTCTCATCCGTATAGCACCCGTGAACCCATGTGATCTCGTTTTCGGCATACGCGGCGTCACTCGGCTTCGTTTTCGCGGTATACACGTCGTGGATCTCTATGCCGGCGGGCATCACCTCGGAAAGACGCGCCTTGATTTTCTCATTCGACACATCCTGCATCAGGCGCAGATCGAGAATTTCCGCGTCTCCTCCGCAGCCCAGGGACAGCGGCGTGGCAAAGACCATTTTCGGAATCGGATTGAAGCCTTCCGTATAATAGATCGGCAAACCGGATCGAACCACGGCGCGCATCATAACCTTGGAAAGATCGAGATGGGAGACGTACAACGCAGGCCCGCCTTTGGAGAAACGAACCCTGATGGTACGCACGGCTTTGACGCTTCCCTTCGGCGGCAGAATCGGCTTCGGTGGTGCAGGGCGATCCCCTGCTATGTCACCGGAAGAATCGGTTGTATCGGGATGGCCGGGACACCAGCGGCAGAACTGCTTATCCACGAGCCGATTCACACCGCAGCCGGAGCATTTCTCCTTGCAGGACGGTGTGGTCGCTGCCGCTTCTGCCTTATGCCGTTCGGACAGAAGGAAGGATTTCGTAACGCCGCAATCGATCATGTCCCACGGCAGAATCTCCTCGTCCGGTATGGTGCGGTTGGCGTAGAAGGACGGATCCAGTCCGCAATCCGCAAACACCTGCATCCATGCGTCAAAATCGAAATTTTCTTCCCATGCGTCGAGGAAAATACCACGGGACACAGCGGTTTCGATCGCCTTTGACAGTCTCCGATCTCCGCGCGCGAATACCGCTTCGATGTGAGAAACCTTCGCATCGTGATAGTTGTAGCGCACTTTTCTGTCCTTGATGCAGCCGGAAAGGAATTTCTGTTTTTCCTCCAGCACGTCAAAGGTATTCTGCCCCTCCCACTGGAACGGCGTATGCGGTTTCGGTATGAAGCACGCCACACTGAGCGTCACCTGCGGCTGCTGCCGTTTGTTGCGCTCCGGCGTATTGTAGTAGTACGCATCCACAACATGGTGGGCAAGTTCAGCGATCCCGGCAATGTCCTCATAGGTTTCGTGCGGCAGGCCGTCCATGAAATAGAGCTTGACCTGGCTCTTTCCGGCAGCATAGGCAACGCCGGCGGCGCGCAGAATATCTGCTTCGGTGACATTTTTATTGATCACATCGCGCAGCCGCTGGCTCCCGGCTTCCGGCGCAAAGGTCAGGGTGCTGGAACGGACGGTGGAGATCTTATCCATCAATTCTTTGGTAAAGCTGTCCGCGCGCAGAGATGGCAGAGATATGCTGACCCGTTTGTCCGTCGTCCACGAAAGCAGTTCGTCGGTCAGCTCACGGATCTTTGTATAGTCGCTGATGGAAAGAGAGCACATGGAGATCTCATCGTAGCCGCTGCCCTCGATCTGCGTTTTGGCAAGATCGTTCAGCACCTCCGGCGAACGTTCCCGCACCGGTCGTGTGACAAATCCCGCCTGACAGAAGCGACAGCCACGGATACCCCCACGGCACACTTCGATGGTCACACGATCCTGCACCGTCTCGATGTATGGGATCACCGGATCTTTCGGCAGATAGCAGTGATCAATGTCCTGTACGACGCGCTTGGTCACCTTTGCCGGAACACGCGGATCCTTAGGCGTGATCGAAGCAATGGTCCCGTCGTCGTGATAGGTGACTGTATACAGGGACGGCACGTAGAAGCCCTTGAGCTCCGTGGCGACGGCAAAGAGGAATTTTTCGCGTGTATAGGTGCCGTCGTCCTTCATTTTCATGTACAGTCTGGCAAGCTCCGGCAACGCTTCCTCGCCTTCCCCGATGGAGAAAATATCGACAAATGCGGCGACCGGTTCTGCGTTGTAGGAACAGGGACCGCCCGCGATAACGATCGGATCCTCATCCCCACGATCTGCGGCATGCAGGGAGATCCGTGCAAGCAGCAGCATCTTCACCATTGTGGTGTAGCACAGCTCGTACTGCATTGTGAACGCGACCATATCGAATTCACCCACCGGATCGCCGCTTTCGTGCGTGAACAGCGGTATCCCGCGCTTCTCCATCTCCGCCGCCATATCCGTCCACGGCGCATACACACGTTCACACCAGACCTCCGGGATTTCGTTGAAAACGCCGCAGAGGATCCGCATACCGAGGTTGGACATACCGATCTCGTATACGTCCGGGAAGCAGAACGCGACACGCATTTTCACTTGCTCCGGATCCTTAAAAACGCTGCCTGTCTCGCCGCCGGAATATCGCCCCGGTTTTTCGACAGAGGTGAGGATGGTCTTTATATCTTCGCTGATTTGCTCGCTCCTATACGGAAACGGGGGAAAACGTGCATTGGCGCAGTCTTCCCCGGTCTCCTTTATTATTTCTGCATTTTTGTCAACAGCGACTGTTTACGCAGTCGTTTTTTTGTACACATTGCCGCAAGCACATGCTACGCAAGGAACCCATTTTACGGGATCGTTATGATTATCGGATGAACATCTTGGAGGACAGCAGCATCGGGATAAGCCAGAGCAACTGGTACACCGCGATGTACAGCGATGTCATAACACCGATAGAGTCGGACAGCACAAGCAGTACCATAACGGCGGCACCGATGAGCATGGCAAGCACACACAGCGCGATATTGGTTTTTTTCGTATGCAGCACCTTGTCGCAGTAGGAGATCACCTGCAATAGCGATTTCGGTGAACCGCAGGTAACCAGTCCGCTTGATGCTTTTTCCGCCGTCTCACTTTCCGC
>USGH01000229.1 GCA_900554225.1 uncultured Eubacteriales bacterium
AAGAGATTCGCGGTACTGGATCGCCTCTTTGTTCTTCGCAATGTCTTCAGTGGAGAACTTAGCGGTCGTGGCAGCGTCCTTCAGGATGATGGAGACACGCACCACTTCATCTGCCGCCGGCTCTTCGTCTGTGGCTTCATCGGTGATCTTGTCGCCCAATGCCACGGAAACCGCGTCATTGTCAACCTTCTCCACGATGAGCTCGGTCTCTTTGGTTTTGGCGGCATCAGAGGTGTTTGCGGCACCCATCGGCGCAACCATGCCAAGAGCCATCACAGCAGCGAGGAACCAGGACAGAATACGCTTTGTGAATTGCTTCTTCATGGGATAGTCCTTTCTTAGGTGATATTATAAACATACGATGCGGTGTATAAATACCCATGCCCCGACCGACTACCGGCAGCCAACCCGAGCGTAAGCGCGCCCCATCCTATTTTTACGCCTATATTATACGCATTTTATGCCCTCCGTGTCAAGAGGATTTCACCACTTTTTCACAGTTTTTTCAAAAAAAATCCCACCCTCCGACCGCTGTAGCGGACTCCAGATCGGGGTGGATTTACGACATTTGTCATGCTTCGGCAAACTGAATAAAAACCCGCTTTCGAACGGGAATGTTTTTGTCATACAACAAATTCCGCACGAAATCCGGGAATTTGCGAAGGATCCTTTCGCACGCATTTCGCGGCAGAAAACAAAAACGCACGGCGGGTACCGGATGCCGTAAAGCATCGTACCTGCCGTGCGAAACCGCGCGAACGCAAGAGCCGGATCCGTGTGCGGGACAAGGATCCTGAGGCTCAGGACAGCCGCTTGATGAGCCGCAGCACACCCCACACCAGAACGGCGGGGACGACGGCGAACGTCATACACCACGCCTCCCCCGTGAAGGCAGCGAGCGCATACCAGAACAGTGCGAGACTGCTGAGCGCAAAAAGCCCGGACGCCACATGGAATCTGGCAAAGATCCCCTTTTTTACCGCCATCTCCCCCGCCGCCGCGCATTGGCAGAGGTACATCGCCGCCGTGACGATCCCGACCGGATCCGCCGCCGTGACCAGCGAGAGAAGCGGATACAACGCCGCGCAGGTGCCGCCCCAGACCAGTCCGACGATCGGTGCGCATAGGAGTACGTCCCGTTTGCCGGGGAGTCCCAGCTCCGACGCGGTGCAGGACAGCATTTCCCCCACACTTTCCGGCTTGCGGAACGCCATGGTCAGCGCGGCGAGGAAGTCAAGGAGCAGTCCCCACGTCAGGATCACAGCGGGCGTGGGCAGGGATGCCTGAAAATGACCGCCAAAGGCGGCGCAGACTGCCGCAAATACGAATCGTGCCGCCTGCGAGGTCATCAGGTAGACGGCAGCCGCATGGATCCGGACCATGGCACGGCGCGCCGCACAGAGAAGCTCCACCACCTCCGCGATCCCACCGTGTCCCGACGGCGGATATGCCACTGCGTCCGCCTTGGCCTTGAGCGGCTGCGGGATCGGTCGCTGGAGCGTGGTTCCGACGGCAATGCCAATATCCCCGGCGGAGAGCAGGCGCGCGTCCAGGACATTTTTACAGATCACGGCACTCTCCCCATATATCGGCGTTTTTCCGGACGGCTTTTTCGGTCGCTCCGCACTGCCGGACTGCGCTGCCCTGCCCGTCTGTGCCGCCGCAGCTTCTGTGCGCGCCGTATTTTCTGCGCCCTCTGCTTCCGCGGCAATCGTTTCCGTCGTCTGCTCCGCCCCGTCCGCCGCACCTGCATCGGCGGCATCGATGGACGCCAGCTCCCGGAAGAAGCGGCGGTTTTTCGCCTTCCATGCCGCTTCCGCCGCGAGATACCGCTCCTTTTCCGCCGTCAGACGCGCTGTCACCGCGTCCTCCCGCTTTTTCGTTGCCGCAAACAGGGAGCGCAGCCGTTCGAGCCGGATCGACGAGCGGTTCACGTTCCGATCCAGCGACGCGGTCATCACCTCCGGCACGGCGATCAGGCAGTTCTCCGCCCGATCCGTTCCGTTCTGCACCACAAGGGGGAGGGAGGGTGCCGCCTGCTCCAGCGGATAGACCGGGGAGTGCTTCGTAAACAGTCCGATCTCCCTGCCGTAGTAGAGATCCAGCTCCGTGTCCTCCGACAGCACCGCCACCGAAAAGCCCGACCGGCGCAGCTCTGCGAGAAGCTCCCGCGTCCCTTCCTCCGGCGGCGTGACCATGGCGGCAAAGCCCATAAAGCAGAGATTCGACTGGAGCAGCGGCAGCCGGTTGAGCGTCGTATAGGGAGAGGTTCGTCTGGCACAGGCAACGACATAGCCGCCCATCACCGTCAGCCGCGCCGCCTCCGTGAAGATCGACCGCCGCATCTCCTCCGTCATGGGAACTGCGTTTTCCCCGTCAAAATACGTGACCGCGCACTGCATCACCTCGCGGATGCCGCCGGACACCACCGCCCAGACCGTATCGTGAGCGGACAGCAGCACCGTATCCAGTCCGCCCGCGCGCCGCCCATCCGCCCGATCCAGCACCACATAGTCGCGGGAGAGCGGCTTGCCGGTGATTTTCGCGTGGAAATCGGCGGCGTGGGAAAGGGTGCGGTACTTTTTCGACAGAGCCGTGGTCGTGCTGCCGGCGAGAGAGGTGTGCAGCGATTCCGCGCCGACTGTGGCAAGCAGGAGCTGCAATAACGCCGTCGCGCCCTCTGCCGATGCCGCATGGTACGTATGGAGCGCGCCGCCCGTCCAGAACGCGTGGAGGGATTCGTTGCCGGAGCGGAAGAGATCCATATCGGAGAACACAAGCCGTTTGACGCGCGACAGATCCTCAATGGCGGCGATATTCGTGATGACCGCCCCGCGCTGTTCGGCTTTCGCCGCGCTTTTTTTGCCGTCGCCGATCGATTCGCCGCAGTCCCGGACGGATATGGCGATCATGCTGTAGGCGAGAGCGGGCAGAAATTCACTCATCGACGCGACCGCCATCGCCATGGTGACGAGAAAGACCCGCGAAAAGCCCGTGCCGCAGAACAGCGCGAGCAGGGTGAAAACGAGAACCAGCGCGAGCATACAGAGGCTGCTTGTCCGGCAGAACCGGGACAGCGCGTCCATGAACGGCAGCTTTTCCCCGGACGAGAGCGGGATCCCGCCCTGCTTGTGGCAGATGAGGGTATTTTTCCCCGTCGCCGTGACGATCATCCGCCCGCTGCCGAACAGCACCGTCGCGCCGGCATAGAGCATATTTGCCCGGTATTCCGCCGGGATCTCGCCCCCCTCCGCCGCGTCTGCCCCGTCTCTGTGGAGGATCCGGATCGTCGCGGGGGTTTTGTGTACCGTATCGCGGTTTGCCGTGATCCCGCGTTCGGACAGTGCGAGCGCATCCCCGGCGATCATCCGACCGTCCGCCACCACGGTATCGCCGCCCTCCAGGAACACGATGTCCCCGGGTACCACGTCCTCCGCCCGCAAAAGCACGAGCCTGCCGTCCCGCAGTACAGACGCGGTGGGAGAGGTCGCTTCCGCACAGGCTTCGAGGATCCGGCGCGCCTTGACGTAGGTAGCTACCCGCAATACGGCACCGAGGAGCAGGAGTCCGCAGAGCAGGATCGCCGACACGCCGCCCTCAAATATAGCCGCAAACAGGGCGGTGACAACGAGCAGCACGGTGGCAAGATCGGAGAAGCAGGCAAGCGCGTATTCTCCGGCGGAGGTCTTCTGCACGTACCAGACCCGGTTTTTCCCCCGCCCGCGCCGTTTTTTCTCCGGCAGACCGGTGTACATATCGGAAGAAAACGCACGGACAACATCCTCCGCCTCCATAAGGTGCCAGTCGGTATTCTGCATGGCAAAGACTCTCTCCTTTCCCGGACTTTGTCCGGGGATTTCTCGGACGCATGTCCGGGACTTTCTCGGATGTTTGTCCGGGATTTTTTTGTTTGGGTTTGATCGCTTGTTTTTTTATTCGGAATCGACGTTATGCTTTGGTCGGTTTTTATTGTTTTTCTTCAATGAGGAATACCTCATCGCTCTTGTAGATTTTATTGCTCCTTGCGGGAGCGTTATAAGGAATCGGCGTTTTGCTTGATTTGTTTATCTTGGCTTCTTCAATGAGGAATACCACGTCATACGTGTAGATATCATTGTTCCCATTATCATAAAAAAAAAAAAAGGAAGAAGGACTCTGCGGAGCCCCTCTCCTCCATCCTCTGGACTCCACCTCCACCCCCCCCCGGGAGGCGCAGGCGCGGGGCGATAGAGCGGGCGGGGGGGACAGGGAGT
>USGH01000230.1 GCA_900554225.1 uncultured Eubacteriales bacterium
TTTATAAAACTCCGGCTGGAACATATCGATCAGGCGATCCGGGGTGATCGGGATCCGCGTGGGAGCGGTGTCGTCCGGTCCGATCGCGGAGGTGAGCGCATAGGTTCCCGCACCATCCGAGCAGACTGTGATCCAGCGCGCGCACCAGGGCAGATAGGTCGCCGCCCCCATCGTCCGGGTATCGGGTGTGCAAAGATGCCAGTCCAGACCGCAGTTGTCGGAGGCGAGATAGACCTGCCTGCCCGTATCAAATACGTCCTTTTTACCGACCGTCCCATACGCGCGGATCTCCCCATCCGGCATCACAACGACGGCGCGGCGGGAATCCTCCGGCGGGATGGCAACGGTCCGCGGCGCGTGAACGGCAAGGAGGCGGTCGCGGTCGGACCCGGACAGACGGGCGGTGAGAGAAGATAAGAACTGTTCCATAAGACGATCTCCGTTATTCAAAGAGGGACGCGCATTTCTCCATATCCCGGCGCGCGGATTTTTCCATGCCGGCATAGATGGAGCCGATGTCCGTTTTTTTGTCGTTCCACGCGAGCATCACCCTGTGCGGCAGGGAACCCCACATGAAGAAGTGACCGATGTCGTAGTGCATATTTCCAAAGATGATCGAGAGCATTTCGGCGGAATCCTCGTCACGGGTGGATTTGCCGATGAGGGTTTTGTCGTAGAACGCCGGGGTGACGATTTCTGCACTCTTTGCGGCAAAGGCTTCCAGCAGGAGACCCGTGCGGTCCGGATCGGTGATGGTGATCGGCACGGTCAGCATCGTGTGACCATAGGCGTGAGGCGCGGTGATGTAATTCTGCTGCGATTCGTCAAATTTTGGATTCGGGAGAATACCAAATTCTGTCTCCAGCTCGCGCAGCGTGATCACGGTATAGATCGTGGAATAGCCGTAGAGGATCTGGTGGTTGGCAAGGAGGTTGAAGAACGCTCCGTCGATATTCCAGCCGTATGCGTCGGCGTAATCGTAGGTTGCGTAGGTGTCGCCGGAGGAGAGGAAGGTCATGAGCTTGTTCCAGGTGTCCGCGGTGTGATCGGTATAGAAGGTCAGCTCCGGCTTGCCGTCGATGATGGAGCCGAAGGAATTGCCGGTCGCGTAGAGGAGCGAGAACACCGCGTCCTGCCAGTAGGCATATCCGTAACGGTCGTTCATGCCCATCGCGCCGTCGCCGTCCAGATCCGTGGTCGCGAGGGACGCGTTTCGGAAGAATTTGTCCAGCGTCCACTTTCCATTGCGCACATCGGCATACGGATCGTCAATGGAGAAGTCGGTCGCGAGCTTTTTGTCGAAGATCATGACGTGGGTAGCGTAGTTGTCCACGATGGTGATCTCCCCCGTGGCAAGGTAACTCCGGCTGCCGAAGGTCAGAGCCTCCCGGACGTTCTGATTCCACCACGGCTTTGTGAAATCGAGATGGGGAATCCCACCAAGATCCAATGCGTATCCACTGAGCGCATAGCCAATGGAGTCATAGGGGGAGGTGAGGATCGCGGCAAACTCCTCATCCCCGCCGAGTATGGATTTCTCCACCCGTTTGAACATATCGCTGCCCGTGGTCGCAACGGAGGTGTCTCCGCAGAAAATGGATGCGATCTGGACGTTGTACGTATCTCCCATGTAGGTGTTCCGCTCATAAATGGCGTCGTTGAGGGAATCTCCGGTCAGCTCCTCCACCACAATGTCGGTGCCGTCCCAGTTTGTGTGATCGCTCTCTTTTCCGCGCACGGCAAAGGTCATGGTGTATCCGTCGTAGTCGGCGGCGGGCAGGTGCGGATCGTAAGGATTCTCGGTTTCGACGGCTGTGGTTTCGGATTCGGTTGCTGTGGTGTCCGCTGGGGTGGTTTCCTCTGCGTCTCCGGAGCAGGAAGGGAGAGCGCATAGAAGCATAGCGATGAGTACAAGTAGACTGATTCTGCGTTTCATGGTGATCTCCTTCATATTTCCCTCATGGGAGGGGATTTTACTCCATTATACCCTCTCATGTCGGAAATGTCAATAAAAAACGGACATCCGTTTTTGCAAAATGCCCGTCCTTTTTGTTTTGATTTGCCAAAAAACGCTCTTGTGTCAGTGTTTCTTCACTTTTTACCTTTCCACGACAATTTCCGTGTGAGAGAGATCGTCGTTGTCCGAGCCGATCGCCACCGCATTCCAGTCGCAGCCGGCGGGAACGTAGAGCTTCTCCAGTGCCGGGCATTCCGAGAACGCAAAGTCGCCGACGGTGGTGATCGTACCGAGACAGTTCACGCGGCGGAGCTTGTAGCAGCAGCTGAACAGGTAACTGGGGATCTCCGTGATCCCGCGTCCGAGTGTGACATCGGTCAGGGCGGTACAGCTGTTGAAGGCGCGCAGACCAATTGTCTCTACGGTGTCCGGGATTGTGATCGATGTGAGCGATACGCAGTTGATGAAGGCGCGCGGGGCGATTGTTTTGAGATTCTTCCCGAAGCGAACCTCCGTCAGCGCGTCACAGTTGTAGAAGACCTGTTCCCCCAGTACCTCAATACAGTCGGAGAGAACGACGGTTTGCAGCTCTTTGCAGTTCAGGAAGAAATTCCGGTCCAGCTCCCGCACAATGATCCCGTCCACGAGATCCGGTACGGCAAACTCCTCCCACGAGCCTTTGTAGTCGTCCTTGCGCATGGACAATACCCCGTCCTCCGTGATCGAGAACCACGGGCAGTCTTCCGTTGTCACGAGATACACCTCGTCCAGACCCGTCATATCCTGTGCCTTTTGATAGGTGGCATCCACGGCACGGGCGGCGGCATCCCGGAACGAGCCAAGCGCGGTGAAGCCGGTGATCGCGGCGTCATAATCGCCGTTTGCCAGGGCGGTATCTGCCTTGCTGTACCGTACAGACGGGATGATGAGCGTGAACGTGCAGACGATCAGGGCAATTGCGGCGGCAAATGAGGCAAGAATGGCGATCATCTTCCGGCGATCCGCGCGATCCTTGTCGTTGCGATAGTTCACCTTCCTGTCCGGCGTTTTTTTGGCAAGCTCCACATAGGCGTTGTTCTTTTCGGCGAGATACTCCCGGTCAAAATGGGATTCCATCCACGCGCGGTTCCCGTGGCAGCGACAGCAGTCCTCCCGGTCGGCAAGATTGATCTGTCCGCAGGTACACCGCCATCCGCCGTCTATGGTATCGGGCTGGTACACAGGCTCCACGATGCCCTCGCATTCCCGTCTGAGCTGTGCGTACAGGGGATCGGTCTGCCACAGCATCGCCTGCTCGGGCAGATTTGCCGGGGAGCGGTCGGCGCGTTCCCAAATGGCACGTTCTCCGTCATACACCGCATCAATGGTGGTGTGTACGTACATGGCGGTATCCGGCAGTGGGATCGGTGCGGTTTTTTCGGCGGACCATTCCAGGGCGATGGACGTGCGGATGGCGGGAAGGGGCTGCCTGCGCGCGTCGGTCGGCTCGATGGTGACGTGGAGTGCGGTGACGTGACCCGCGGTCAGAATGGCGGTCGTGACGGAGAGATACACCCTGCCGTCCGTCTCGTATACGGTGTTTTTGCGCACCTGACAGGGACAGAGCGGATACCACTCGTGTACGTCCTTGTCGCTGCGGATTTTCTGCATGTCTGTATCCATACGGTTTCGCTGTCCTTTATGCATTTTATTTGTTTATCCATAGTATAGCATGACGGCGGGATGGATTCCACCGTTTTTTGTGAATGGACGCTGTTTTTTTTCGCCGAAGAACGCAATTTCCTCTTTACAACGGTCGGCACGGATGATATACTGTAGAGGACCATTCCGAAAGGATGACAGCGTGGAAAAGAAAAACATAAGGAGAACAGCAATGGCGGAAAAAAGAAAACTGCGCATCGGTGTATTTGGCGGTGCGCGCGGACAGACGATGATCAGCGTGCTCCTGCACCATCCCGACGCACAGCTGGTGGCGGTCTGCGACAAGTATGTACCGCTTCTCGATGAGGCGAAAAAGACGGCGGAGGAATGCGGCACGGAGATCGCGGTGTTCGAGCGCTTTGACGACTTTATCGAATACGACATGGACGCGGTCGTTCTTGCAAATTACGCGACGGAACACGCGACTTTTGCGATCCGGTGCATGAACAAGGGCAAACACGTACTCTCCGAGGTGCTGCCGTGCGAAACGATGGCGCAGGCGGTGGAGCTGATCGAGACCGTGGAGAAAACGGGACTCGTGTATGCCTACGCGGAAAACTACTGCTACATGACGCACACGTTCGAGATGTG
>USGH01000231.1 GCA_900554225.1 uncultured Eubacteriales bacterium
GAGTCTCTGGCAGAGGACGCGGAGAAGTTCGGCATTACGCTGTGTGTGAAGGCGCATGTTGGCGCAGCCGTATACTCCACGCCGACGACGCTGCGGATGATGGACTATGTGACCTCTCCGGCGTTTGGCGTAGATATGGACCCGTCCCACATCCACAGAGCGGGTGAAAATCCGGCGAAGGCATTGCCGGCGGTACTTTCCCGTATGAAGCACATCCACATCCGGGACTGCAAGGGCGATGGTCCTTCCCCGGGAGATCCGACGAACCAGGCATGCGGCAGAGGCGACATCGATCTGTTCGGCTACTTCCGCGCGATGGTGGATGCAAGCTATGACGGACCGGTTTGTCTCGAGGTCATCGGCCCGGATCAGAGCCTGACGGACGCGACCAGAATCGCTGCCGAAAGCTACGGCTACATGAACGCGATCCTGAAAAATCTCGGCGCACGGTAAAAAACGAAATATAAAACAATAGGGGGGAGAGATCCATATCGTCTCTTTATCTATGGATCTCTCCGCGCCTCCCCGCAGATCCCCCGGCATATCACGGAGAAATCCGGATTTTTGAGCGGCGAACCGACCCTACGCAATATCCATATCCCCGAAAAACACGAAAGATTACGTTTAGGAAATCTCTGATTGCAGGCTGTTTTGCGCGTGAAACCCATACAGGGGAGCTTTTTGTTGCAATCGCCCGACTGGTCAGAGCATTCTCAGGAAGGAAATCCCAGCATGAAAAAGCATATTTTCACGCTGCTTCTGGCATTTCTGCTTCTCACTCCGACGATGATCTCCTGTTCCAGCGGCGGAAAAGAAACGGAAACCGACAAGACGGCGGCAGATACAACGGAAACAACAACGGAAACCGAAACGGAGACAGAGCGTCCTTATGCCAAGCTCCCGGAAAAGGACTACGGCGGCGAGGACACCCCGATCTTTGTGGCGTACAACGTTGAGGGCGCGAACACGGTGTCCGGGACATCGAAGAATGAATTCGGTGCCACGGAGCTGACCGGAGAAGCGGTAAACGACGCGCGCTATGAGCGGAACGCCACGATTGAGGATCGCTTCAACGTGAAGATCGTCTCCTACGACTACAACGAGGAAACCAAATCCTATTGTGTCCACGAGCAGGTGCTCAAGCCCATCGACAATCTGATCATGGCGGGCGACAACCACTACGCCTTCATGCTCTTACCCGGTTATACGACCTGCAAAATGGCGTTGAGCGGCACGCTGCTGGATCTGAAAACGATCCCGAACATCGACTTTGCGGCTCCCTGGTGGGATCAGAAGGCAAATGCGGATCTGACCGTGCTGAACCGTCTTTACTACACGACGGGCGATATTTCTACGGCGGACAACGACGCGACCTGCACGATCCTGTTCAACAAGGTGCTTGCAGACAATTACGCCATCGAGAGCCCCTATGACCTGGTGAAATCCGGCAAATGGACGCTCGACACGTTCCTCTCGCTCTGTGAAACCGCGGCATCGGATGTAAACGGCGACGGCGAATGGACCCGCGACGACCAATACGGTGCCCTCATTTGGGACGACAGCTGCATGGCAGTGGTCAACGCATCCGGCGAAAAGTGTGCAAAGGTGGACGAGAGCGGCAAGATCGTACTCAGCCTGAATACGGAAAAGGTGGTAAACACTCTGGACAAATTCGTCCCGTTCGGCAGAAACAAATCGATTGCGTTCCAGTACCAGAGAGCCGTAGACGCGTCCGATCTGGTGGCGGTCGAAATGTTCTCGAACAATCAGGCGCTCTTCTTCATGCAGCTGATGCAGATCGTACCGAAGCTGCGCGACATGGAAGCGGATTTCGGTATCGTGCCGTATCCGAAGTATGATGAGGCGCAGACGGAGTACTACAACACGGTCGGCTCGTGGCATTCCGTATTCTTCTGTATCCCGCAGGGACCGGCGGATCTCGAAAAGAGCGGGATCATGGCGGAGGCTCTGGCGTGCGAGGGTATGTACACGGTCACACCGGCATACTATGAAGTTACGCTCAAAACCAAATCCGCGCGCGATGAGGAATCGGCAGCCATGCTCGACCTGATCTTTGAAACGCGCGTATACGATCTCGGCTGGTACTACCAGTTCGGCGATTACAACGAAGGCGTGATGAACATCTTCCGTCTGAACAAGAAGGAGCAGGCGTTCACGTCCCTGTACGAAAAGAAACTGAAAAAGGCGGAAAAGAAGATCGGTGAGGTCAATGAAGCCTTTGCCGCCATCGACACAGCGGAATAAAACACCGCGAAAAATCACGCAACCCCTCTTTATATAACGCAAATACACGGAGAAAAGAAACTCAAATGGCAAAGAAACGGTATATCGCAGCAATCCTTGCAGCCCTGATGGTCGCATCCATGAGCGGCTGCAACAATTCCACAAGCGACAACGAAACCAAGGCAAACACTTCGACGGAGACCACCGGTACAGAGACAACGGGATCAGAGACGGAAGCGGAGGAGACCACGTTCTCAGCAAGTCTTGCCAAGCAGGACTACAACGGCGCGGACTTCCGCATCTACACCTCCAACACCATCAACGGGATTGTCAACACAATTCTCATCAACCATGCCGATGAGCAGACAGGAGAGATCCTGAACGACACGCTGTTCAATCGCGATCTCTTCATTGAGGACAACTACAACGTTAAGCTGCAATACACCGTGGACGACGAAACCTCGACCGGCGCAATGGCAGGCAACCTTTCCAAAGGCATTCTCGCCGGAGACAGCGGCTATGAGCTGATCATTCAGGACCATGCGGAGACGGCGCGGAATCTTGCGGCACAGAGCTGCATCTACCCGCTCAACATGGTACCGGGCATTCAGCTTGACAAGGAATACTGGTTCCCGAAGGTCAATTCGACCAGCTACATCGGCGACAGCCTGTATTTCGCTTCCAGCATGATCTCGCCGCGTTACTACGGCTCTGTATATCTCATGATGTTCAACCGTGACCTTGCGGAAAATCTCGGTCTGGAGGACATCTATGGTCTGGTTTCCGACGGCAAATGGACGCTCGATAAGACGATTGAGCTGTCCCGCCAGGCAGTCAATGACGCGAATGGTGACGGTACGATCGACAACAACGATACGCTCGGCTTCTTCTGGGACAGCCACGAGGCGTTCATCATCGGCGCCGGCTGCCATCTCGTAGAGAGCGAAAACGGTCATCTCGTATCCAAAATGGACAGCGAGAAGATGGTCAACCTGTTCCAGAAGATGGTGTCCTTCTTCCAGGAGGAAGGCGAGGTCTGGGACGGCACCGAAGGGTATGACAACGTATTCAACGACGGCAACGCGCTGTTCTTCAATCCGTGCGCCTTTGACCTTGCCGGATTCCGCGACCTCGAGTACGATTTCGGTATTCTTCCGATGCCGAAATACGACGAGACACAGGCGGAGTACGTCGCATTCAGCCAGCCGTGGGTCAATACCACCGCGATCATCCCTGTAACACTGACCGGCGACGCGCTTGCCATGGTTGGTATCGTGACAGACGGCATGGTGGCGTATGGTTATGACTACGTGCGTCCGGCAGTATTTGAAAATGTCCTGATGCTCAAGAGCACGCGTGACGAGCAGTCCGCAAAGATCATCGACCTGATCTTCCAGAATGTCACCGTGGAGCTGTCTACCAGTATGTACTTCGGCAATTTCTCCAGTGAAATTGGGCAGTTCTTCAACCGCAAGCTCGGTCAGCAGGACATCACCTCCCTGTACGCGTCCGTGAAGGATTCTCTGGAAGCGTCTCTGAAGTCCACGGAGGAGCAGTACGCGGAGATCGCCGCAAATCTCGCAAAATAAAAAAGGGCGTCAGCCTGATATAAAGCAACAAATCAAAGGAGAACAAAACCATGTCCAAGAAATTCCCGAACATTCTTTTCTTTGGCATCGACAGCCTGCGCCGGGACCGTATGTCCCTGTATGGCTACCCGAAGCTGACCACGCCGCACATCGACGCGTTCCTCGCAGAGGACTCCATCGTGTTCGACAATATGTTCAGCCCCTCTATCCCGACTACCCCCGGCTATGCGTCCATGCTCTCCGGTAAGGACTGCTTCGGCACCAACGTTGTCGCGCTCCGTCATGAAGGCGGCTACCTGCCCGATATGAAGACCCTGCCGCAGGTTCTCGAGGAAAACGGCTACAATACCACCTGTGTGAACTACGGCGGCTTCCCCGGATTCAGCAAATATCTCGAATACCCGGTCACCTGGGG
>USGH01000232.1 GCA_900554225.1 uncultured Eubacteriales bacterium
GCCGAGCGGAAACAACGTATGGGCAAGCTGCTCTTTTGTCATGCCGTACAATACGTAGCTCTGGTCTTTTGTGGGATTCAGGGCTTTTTTCAGGCGATAGCTGCCGTTTTCATAGACGATGCGCGCATAATGCCCGGTCGCGATGTAATCACAGCCGAGCATTTTTGCACGGGTATACAGCTTATCAAATTTCATGTGCCGATTGCATTCGATACAGGGATTGGGTGTTCTTCCCGCACGATACGCCGCGACAAACGGATCGATCACACGCGCGGCAAAATCCTTTGCAAAGTTGAACACGTAATACGCCATACCGAGGTGATATGCCACCCGACGCGCGTCCTCCACATCGTCCAGGGAACAGCACGTGTGTCCGGCGGAAATGCCGGCATCCTCGTTCCGATACAGCTTCATGGTACATCCGATACACTCGTTTCCCGCGTCACAGAGCAGCTTCGCCGTCACGGAAGAATCCACACCGCCGGACATCGCCACAAGGATCCGTTTGCCATGCGGCAGATTTTCGATACACACGGAGATCAGTCGGCAAAGAGCGGCGTGGACAGGTAACGGTCGCCGGTATCGGGCAGGAGAACCACAATCGTTTTGCCCTTATTCTCAGGACGCTTTGCCAGTTCGATTGCAGCCCATGTCGCAGCCCCCGATGAAATCCCGACGAGTACTCCTTCGCGCTTGCCGATAAGCTTGCCCGTTGCGAATGCGTCGTCATTCTCCACCGGAATGATCTCGTCGTAAATCTTAGTGTCGAGCACATCCGGAACAAATCCCGCGCCGATGCCCTGGATCTTGTGCGGTCCTGCCTTACCGGTAGAAAGTACCGCAGAGGTCTTGGGTTCGACCGCGACGACCTTGACCGCCGGATTCTTCGACTTCAGATACTGTCCGATACCTGTGATCGTGCCGCCGGTGCCAACGCCTGCAACAAAAATGTCCACCTTGCCGTCCGTATCGTCCCAGATCTCCGGTCCGGTATGCTCGAAATGTGCTTTCGGATTGGCAGGATTGACGAATTGTCCCGGGATGAAGCTGTTCGGGATCTCGCGCGCCAGCTCATCTGCCTTGGCGATAGCGCCTTTCATGCCCTTCGCGCCTTCGGTGAGCACCAGCTCTGCGCCGTAGGCCTTCATCAGCTGGCGGCGCTCGACGGACATGGTTTCCGGCATGACGATGATGATCCGATACCCTCTTGCCGCTGCGACCGACGCCAATCCAATGCCGGTATTGCCGGAGGTCGGTTCGATAATAACGGAGCCTTCCTTTAAGAGTCCCTTTGCCTCCGCGTCCTCGATCATCGCCTTGGCGATCCGATCCTTGACCGATCCGCCGGGATTAAAATATTCGAGCTTGGCAAGGATTTTGGCTTCCAGTCCATACGCCTTTTCGATGTGTGTGAGTTCCAGAAGCGGAGTACCGCCGATGAGCTGATCCGCAGAAGAATAAATACGTGCCATATGATTCTCTCCCATTTGTTATATACCACTTATCTGGTAGGTTGGTAGTATTATACACCGTGCGCATGGTTTTGTCAATAGGTTCACGAAAACTTTTTCGAAAAAATCTGACGCAATTTGGAAATAGAGAGTGATTTGTGTGTGTTTTTCCATATGACCTATCCCGGAATCCATTTACACATTCGATTCTGTATGGTATACTACATATGGACAAAACAATACGAACGTGCCGACCGGATCGGACGCGTGACACAGGAGGAATACTGTATGCGACTGGGAATAGCCGCCTCACTTCCGCATGAGACACCGGAAGAATGGGCAAAAAAGCACAAAGATGCAGGACTGGGTGCCGTCGTTTTTCCCTGTAACGCCGATGCACCGCGGGAATGGATCGAGCGGTATCGAGATGCTGCGTGGGACAATGATCTTGTGATCGCGGAGGTCGGGATATGGAATAATCCCCTCGACCGGGATCCCCAAAAGCGGAAACAGAATCTCGACCGATGTATCGCCCAGCTTGCCCTTGCCGATTTTGTCCATGCCAACTGCTGCGTGAACATCAGCGGCTCTACCGGTGCGCTCTGGGACGGCGGGTATGCGGAAAACTACACACGTGAAACCTTTGAGGAGATTGTAGAAACAGTGCGGTATATACTGGACGCCGTCCATCCGACGCACACGGAATATTCCCTGGAGCCGATGCCGTATATGCTGCCCGATTCGCCGGAGACGTATCTGGAGCTTGCGCGCGCTGTCGATCGTCCCGGCTTCGGATTCCACATGGATGCCGTAAATCTGCTCAATTCTCCCCGCCGCTATTTCGGAAACCGGGAATTTGTCTCCCACTGCTTCTCCCTCCTTGGAAATCGCGTGAAAAGCTGTCACCTGAAGGATACACGTATGGAACCGTCTGCGTTGACTGTGACGATCCGAGAATGTGTGTTTGGCGAGGGCGGCTTCGATATGCTCCACTACATACGCACGGCAGAAGCTGTGGATCCCGAAATGCCGATGATCATTGAGCATCTACCCACCTACGAAGCATACGACCGGGCCGTCGCGCACATTCGAATGCTCACCGAAGCCGATGGAAAACAGTGAATCGTCGCGCTATCTGAGCGTATTCAAAACCAAAGGCGGCGTGTCGTCCTTCCCGCTGCACAGTCATCCGTTCTGGGAGCTTCTG
This sequence comes from uncultured Eubacteriales bacterium, assembly GCA_900554225.1. Taxonomy (GTDB): domain Bacteria; phylum Bacillota; class Clostridia; order Oscillospirales; family CAG-272; genus UMGS1696. Next base: position 2,659 of record USGH01000232.1, read on the forward strand.
TGCTACACACAATCCTGCGGACAGCTGCGGCTCACGGATGAGGCGATCCCCTTCCACGAAGGAACGATCATTTGCGTGCCGCCGTACGTCAGCCATGGCTCCGCATCGGATACCGTTTTTGAGGACATCTGCGTGATCGACCCGGATTTTCCGTTTGCCGCTGCCGCCACTGTCCATCCCTCCGGCTGCATCGTCACAGCGGACACCCCGGAGGGAGAATACACTGCCCTGTTCCGGATGATCTACCGTGCCTTCATCGACAACCGTCCTGCCGCGAGCATCCACATCCGCCATCTGCTCCAATGTGTGTACGATCGATTGGAGGTATCACTCCACACACCGCACACGGAGGATATGCAGGTGCGCGTGGTGATCCGTTCCATCATGGACAATTTCACCGATCCGGAGTACACCGCTGCCGACGCGATTGCGGCCTGTGCCTATTCCCAGAATTACATACGCCGGATCTTCCAGCGCGCAACCGGTGTAACCCCGGCGCAATATCTCCGGGATGTCCGACTGCGCAACGCGGAATCCCTTCTTCGTTCTCCGCCGCCCCGTTTGCCCGTCACCGAAATTGCGGAACGGTCTGGTTTCGCGGATCCACTGTACTTTTCGCGTGTGTTTCGGAAAGCATACGGCACCTCCCCCAGTTCGTACACCCGTCCCAACCGGAACGACGATCCCGCACCACCTATATAAAAGATCTATGGAGGTCAGATGATGAAAAAACTGAACTATATAATAATCTTTTAGATATTGATGGCGTTAGCAGCGTTGATTATGATGATACTACAAAATATAATAAAGATGAATATACTTTATATGTTATTAATGTTGATGATTATGCTTCATCAGATACATCAACAAATGTTTATAAAGAGGTTCAAAAGGAATATAAACCATATGCTACAAGTGGAAGTATTGATGATGAGAATAAAACAATATTACATTTGTGGATAGTAATTTTAGCTATTTCAATGGCTATGGTTATATTAATTATAATGTGTGAATCATATGTTGAACCATTTTTATATCTAATATCAATTGGTATGGCTGTATTTATCAATAAGGGTACAAATATAATGTTTCCTAGTGTTTCAAACATAACTGATTCGATAACAGCTATTCTACAACTTGCTTTATCTATGGATTATTCAATTATGCTATCAAATAGATATAGACAAGAAAGAGCCAGTGAAAAAGATAAAGTTAAAGCTATGAAAACAGCTTTATATCACTCATTCAGTTCTATTATGAGTAGTTCTGTAACAACAGTAGTAGGCCTACTTGCACTTGTATTTATGAGTTTCACAATAGGTAAAGATTTAGGATTTGTTTTAGCTAAAGGTGTATTTTTAAGTTTGATAGGTGTTTTATTATGCTTACCTGCGTTAATTCTTCTATTTGATAAATTAATAGATAAGACTCACAAAAAATCTCCTAAATTCAATTTAAAATTTTTAGGCAATATGAATAATAAAATTAAATTTATTCAACCCGTAGCTATAATAACAGTATTTGTTGCAAGTTTCTTATTAAAAGGTAATTTACAAATTTTATATACTG
>USGH01000233.1 GCA_900554225.1 uncultured Eubacteriales bacterium
TGGTATGGATTACCTGACGAAGGGTAGTCGCAAACACCGAAACGTGCGGATATGCCTTTTTTACTTCCCGTATCATACCTTTAAAACTATCAATTTTGGCAGCAAGATCCTTGCCGCCCGCCTCCGGACCCTTCATGCCGAGTGCAAGCTGGAAATCCTCCTCGTTGCCGACCAGAATGTCTGCCAGAGACGCGATTTCCGTGAAGATCTCGCGCAGCTCTGCCTCTCTGTTCTTCCAGAAGGACGCGCGGTAGTTGAGATCGAACGAAATGCGCGTGCCGTATTTCCGTGCCGCTCTTGCCAGCTCCAGACAGAATTGGCTCGTCTCCGGAGAAAGCGCGCCGATCAGCCCGGACAGATGGAGGATCTGCACGCCTTCCGTGCCGAAAATGCGGTCTACGTCAAAATCCTTGATGTTCAACGTTCTGCCGACTTCCCCCGCTCTGTCGTTGCACACACGGGGACCACGGGAGCCATAGCCGCTGTCCGCAATGTTGAACTGGTGCCGGTAGCCCCATGGACCGCCCTGCTCCACTTCTGCGCCTTCGTAATCGATCCCGCGGGAACGGAGATTCCGCTTGATGAAATCCGCGATCGGGCTGTCCTTGACAAAGGTCGTCAAAACCTTCGTCTTCATGCCAAGATAGGACGCGACGGAGATCACATTCGATTCCGCACTCGTCGCCTGCATGAAGAACGTGTCCGAGGACTGTACCGGCTGCCCGTTCATGGGACAAATCCGTACTCCCATGCTCGTCGGCACCACAATGGCGTATTTGCAGTTTTCACGTAATTGCATAGCTTTTTCCTTTCGTATATACCTCAAAGGAGGTGCGATATATATTTGTTTTCGTACTGTTTACGGATAGACGTGCGGTCTCTGGGCTGTGTGCGGGATGAATGAACAGCATAGGAGGCTGTTTTCGTCCGTCACAGGCGGATTGCAGAGATTATGCGTTGTACTGCGAGGAAGCCGTGGTGCCGACCTCGCCGTCGTTCCAGTCGGTGTGGAAGAATTCGCCGCGCGGTGCATCGATGCGCTCGTAGGTGTGGGCACCAAAATAGTCGCGCTGTGCCTGAAGCAGATTTGCCGGCAGACGTGCGCAGCGATAGCCGTCGTAGTACGCGAGCGCGGAGGTCATGGCAGGCATCGGGATTCCGGCAAGGCAGGCGGCGGCGCATACCCGTCTCCAACCGGCCTGCGCTTCGTCAATGGCGGCATGGAAGTAGGGCGTGGTCAGAAGATTCGTCAGCTCCGGATCCGCGTCAAAGGCTTCCTTGATCTTGCCGAGGAATACACTGCGGATGATACAGCCGCCGCGCCACATCAGGGCGATTCCGCCGTAGTTGAGATTCCAGCCGTAGGTCTTGGCGGCAGTCCGCATCAGCGTGTAGCCCTGCGCGTAGGATACGATTTTCGACGCGTAGAGCGCGCTCTTCAGATCCGCGATGAATGCCTTGCGGTCGCCGGTGAACTTCGCGACAGGTCCGGAGAGGATCTTCGACGCTGCCACACGCTCTTCTTTGATGGCACTGAGACAACGTGCAAACACCGCCTCACCGATGAGCGTCAGCGGCACACCCTCGTCCAGAGCCGCAATGCCGGTCCATTTGCCCGTGCCTTTTTGTCCCGCCGTGTCGAGGATCTTTTCCACAAGCGGTGTACCGTCCGTGTCCTTGCGCGTCAGAATGTCCGACGTGATCCCGATGAGGTAGCTGTCGAGTACCCCCTCGTTCCATTCTGCAAAGACATCGTGCATTTCGTCCGCCGTCATGCCGAGATAGTCCCGCATGATCTGGTACGCCTCGCAGATGAGCTGCATATCGCCGTAATCGATGCCGTTGTGGGCCATCTTCACAAAGTGTCCGGCCCCGCCTTCGCCTACCCAGTCGCAGCACGGCGAACCGTCGTCCACCTTCGCGCAGATCGCCTGGAGGATCGGCTTGACGGAAGCCCACGCCGCGGGAGAACCGCCCGGCATCATGGAAGGACCGATGAACGCGCCCTCCGCACCGCCGGATACACCGGTACCGATGTACAGCATCCCCGCTTCTTCCACTTCCTTGCAGCGGCGCGCCGTGTCCGGAAAGTGCGAGTTGCCGCCGTCGATGAGAATGTCGCCCTTGTCGAGAAGCGGCAGAAGCTTGCCGATGGTCTCGTCCACAGGCGCACCGGCACGAATCATCATCATGATCTTGCGCGGCTTTTCCAGACTGTTTACCAGCTCTTCAAACGAATGACAGCCGATGAAGTTGTGACCCTTGCCCCTGCCCTCCATGAACTTGTCCACCACACCGTCCCAAACGTCGTAGCAGGCGACCGTAAAGCCGTGCCGCTCCATGTTCATCGACAGATTTTCGCCCATGACCGCCATACCGATCATGCCAATATCCGCTTTTTTCATTGTTTTTCTCTCCTTATATTGATTTTATCGTTTTTTCATTTCCGCAAGCACCGTGTACGGAATCTCCATGTTCCCAAGTCCCTGACCGATCGAGATATGCGGCTTGAACGATCCGTGGAAATCCGTGCCGCCGGAGATCGCAAGGTGATGCTTTTTCGCAAGCGCGCGGTATTTTTCCGCCATTTCCGCCGTGTAATCCGTGTAGTAGCCCTCAATACCGTGCAGCCCCGCCACCGTCAGCCGTGCCACGAATGCGTCCAGTGCGTCGTCCGGCAGCTTCGTCAGATGGAGATGCGCAAGATAGGCGTCCCCTCCTGCCGCGCGAATGAGGGAGATCGCCTCCTCGTCTGTGATCGCCTGCGTTTCGGAATAGCACGGACAGCCGACGTTCAGCCACCGATTGAAGGCGTCGCGCGGACTTTCGGCGTATCCCTTTTCCGTCATGATTTTGGCGATATGCGCCCGGCAGAGAACACCGCCGCCGGCAATCGCGCGTACCTCCTCCATGGATACGTCAATGGCGTGGCTTTTCAGCATCGCGCACGTTTCCGTCAGCCGCTCCACGCGAATGTCCCGGATCCTGCCGAGTGCCTGTACCAGCTCCGGCGCGTGCGGATCGATGAAGTAACCGAGGATGTGTGTTTCCGTAGCCGATACCGCGGACAGCTCAATCGCCGGGATCACCTCTACGCCGATCTCCCGCCCTGTCGCCATCGCCTCGTCCACACCGGATACCGTGTCGTGATCGGACAACGCCATCGCACAGAGTCCGGAGACCTTCGCGTGACGGACAAGCTCTGCGGGGGTCATCGAGCCGTCTGAACAGGTGGAATGCGTGTGCAGATCGATTCTATCCATGCCGACTTCTCCTTACAGCGACCACAGTCCGAGCGCGGGATTGCTGATATAGAAGATCTTTTCGCCGTCGATCTCGTGATAGCCGTCCGTCAGCACTGCGGGATCGTACTTCTGCGCCGCTTCCGCATAGGGCATATATCCAAAGCAAACGCCGCGCACCTCGTTCTCTGTCAGATGGGTCGTGCAGTACGTGATGTGGAATCTGCCGTCGGAGGAGCCGTGGATGAGATGCGCCGCCACCGAGAGATTTTCACGCAGATCGCCGCATTCCGGTTTGTCCACCAGCTCCAGTACCTTTTCTCTGCCGCAGTAGCCGTATTTGCGGATCAGCCGATCGTTTTCGGGATCTTCGCCGAATTTGTCCACGCCAGGCGCGAGAACGATCAACTCACCGCCGTCCGCAATCGCCATTCTCGTGCGGTAGATCGCTTTGTTGCCGAGCCACGTGCTCTTGAATTCGCGCGGATCGAGGTAGACGACGACCTTTTGAAACGGCTCGTCCATGTGGATGAGATTGAGCTGCTGACTCTGCGCGACGGCTTTTTCAAATTCCTTCCGTTCTCTGCCGATATACAGCCCGTGGATGTTCGTCTTATCGCCCGTGTTCGTCGTGCAGGTGAGAATGTAGGTCAGCGGAACCGCGGCGAGAAAATGCTCCTCGGCGTAGTCGAATACCTTGCGTACCGGGGAGAAATCCTTTCCCATGATCCGCTCCATGCCGTAGAAGGCGCCGAGCATATGCGATGCGTTGATCATAGAGGAGCCGCCGCAGCCGACGAAGATATTTTTCGAATAATTCGCCATTCCGACGACCTCATGCGGCACCACCTGTCCGATGGAGAAGATCATGTCATAGGACGGATCGAGAAGCCGCCGGTTGACCTCCACATCGATCGGGGTCTTCACCAGTCCCTCGGATACCTCCTCCACAAACG
>USGH01000234.1 GCA_900554225.1 uncultured Eubacteriales bacterium
CGGATATATCGGTGCGGAAAAGCGAGAAGACGCAATCCTCAAAAACAAAAATGGTAAGAAAATCAGGTACAACATCAATCGCAGACCATCCCAATACAAGAAGAATTCCCCCAGATCAAAAGCACAGACCAAGCGCAGAGAGCACGAGAAATCCTCCGTCCGAGCAAAAGTCGAGCATGTATTTGCTGTCGTGAAAGGGCAGCTGGGTTACCGACGAACGCGATACCGAGGGCTTGTCAAACAGACAGCCAAACGGAATATGATGTTCGCTCTGGCGAACCTGATTCTGACCGGCAGACCCTCACGGGCGGCGGTCTGATTCAGTGCGCCCATCGGAGCGAATAATTGAGGGAATGTGGCTTTTTCTGCACCGATGATGCTGCGGCTTTTGTTTTTTTCCCTTTTGTGCGGTGATGCCTAAAATTGAAGCCTTATTTGGCACGGATGATGCCGCTTGGGCTATCTAATATTTTGTTCGTTTTTTTGTGGTGGTTTTGGAGTGATTTTGTCTGTATGGGGGATTGTCTGATTGAATACATCCTTTCCGTTCATTCGTAACCATTCCCCCACAAGGCGACGTTTGCCGACTTACGTCGTCTCCATCATTTTTCGCAAATATTCCCACCCCATACACCTCTCGCCGCTCATTTCGCGAAAACAAAAACGAATGAAACCGAACCAAAGCGCATTGCGGATCTGTTTCCCTATGCCGTGTAAGGACAAAAAAAGACCAGCTAACATAGATTAGCTGATCTTTTGTGGTTGCGGGGATGGGATTTGAACCTCATGACCTCCGGGTTATGAGCCCGACGAGCTACCAGACTGCTCTACCCCGCGATATTCGTTTTCAGTTTTAGAAAGGAAGGAAACATGCCGGAAACCGGGCTCGAACCGGTACGTAACTCTCGTTACACGGGATTTTAAGTCCCGGGCGTCTGCCAATTCCGCCACTCCGGCATACGGCACAGCATTGGATGCTTGCTTCTGTCTTTTCTCGACTGCTCATATAGTATATCACATCTTGTGCCGTTTGTCAATAGGTATTTTTAGATTTTTTGAAATTTCTTTTCGTCTGACGGATTCTCCCCGGCGCAAATGCGGAGATTTGCATAGAGCTTCGGCAAAATATGCGGATAGTGGAGCGATTCCGGGTAAGTGTCGTGTGTGATCACCTCTTCGATCTCAGACTCCGGCAGCACTCCTCTTTCCACCACTGCGGCATAGAACACCTGTCCCGCCGCACTTCCGAACGCGCCGTCAAGTGCATAATCGAACAGCGGCTCCAACTGCGCGTGCGTCACACCGGTCTCCTCGTACAATTCGCGTCTGGCAGCGTCCATTGGTGATTCTCCCGGCTCGATATGACCGCCCGGCGTTTCATAATCCGCTCTGCCCCTTTGACGCACATACAGCCAATGCGCTCCTTCTCTTGCAAATATCACCACAAATTTATACGGTCTCCATGTTCCAAGCGGTGCGATATGCGTGGATTCACTGGATATCCGTTCATAGTACAGTGCATCACCATCGGGATGAACGTGATCCAGCAGAAACCCGGCTTTTTCAAATGCGCGGCGGGATGGCACATTGTCCGGAAACACGAGCGCCTGCTCGGTGTGATATGGTCTGCCGAACAGGACTGCGCTGTTCTCCAATACCTCACATAGGATCGCTGTACCCAGACCTTTACCGCGCTTTGCGGGATCGATCCAGAATTCGCCGATGGCGAGATGCATTTCGTCCCGCACCCGATCACTTTCCCGGCACGGCAGACGGAACACCGCAAGTACGCCGATCGTTTGATTCTCCTCCGCAATCCGATAGCACCAGAAATCCGTATTCCAGTGGATCTCCGGCTGCGCGCACCAATACTGTACATATTCCTCTATGCCGTCGTCCTCACAGCCGGTATAATAAGCGGCAGCTTCGTCGAGAAATCCGTCCAGCTCCGGTGCCATCGACGGTTCATAGAGTGTGTAGGTAAAACGCATGATCCCTCCCCCTCTCTTTCTGCAACAGTATACCAGATTCCATGGAAGAAAGCAAGCTCCCACGCAAAAAAGCCCGACAGATCCGTAAAAATCCATCGGGCATATCTTTGGAAACGTTGATTTGTGAGCGTTACAGCTTCTTTACAGGATATTTTCAAGAAGTATGGCAAGGAGCAGGATCAGGCCCACCGCACCAAGGAGCTGTAATTTTCGTTTGAGCATCATATCCACCTTTTCGCACGTCATAGAACCACCTCCTGTTCTCCTGCGCCCGTGTTTTTATTCCGCTAAGGTCTTGCCGAGATTCTGGCAGGCTGCTGTCGCTTCATCGTCCGGTGCCTCGTTGCAGATCACGCTGTCGCACGCAAGCGTGATTCCGGCAGATGTGCAATCGTCCTCCCAGGTGCGCATCCACTCGCCGTCGCCCCAGCCGTAGGAGCCGAACAGCGCGACCTTTTTCCCGGCGAGCTTGTCCTTGATGGAGTCGAACATCGGTGCAAATTCCTCTTCTTCCAGAACCTCCGCCCCCATTGCAGGACAGCCGAGAGCCACTGCATCCAGCGCATCGATCATACTGCTGTCTACTTCAGCGCAGGACAGAAGCACTGCATCGGCACCGGCAGACTGCATTCCCGCAAGCACCGCATTTGCCATCGCTTCCGTGTTGCCTGTGCCGCTCCAAAAAATTACAGCCGTTTTCTTCATTGTCGTTTTCCTTCTTTCTTTTATGATGATATATGCTTCGTCACACAGCCAGCTGCTCGATGCTCGAACCTGCTTTTTGCCGTGTGCGATAGTTTTCCGTACAATCCCGGTACCGTTTGAAGGTCTCACGTGCTTTATCCACGTCTCCGTACACCTTCCATGTGCCGACGAGCTTGTAATTGGCCGCGCGGTTTTCTATAAATCCACGGACGTCCTCCGGCGGATAGCTCAGAAACAGTCCGATCTCGTGGGGAAATTCCCCATCCATCCGCAGCCGCCGCATCAGCTCTGTAATACACCGCGCACTGCTTTCACTCCGGTACCCGGCTTTCTCCAAAATCACGCGTGCCGATCCGTCATTCAGATCTTCCCGCAGCGCATCCGGCCGGTAGAGATAGAGCAGTGCCCGTTTTCCGGAGAATCGAAGCGGCAGAAGGCAGAGTCCAAGCGGTACCAGCCGCCGGTTCCATCCGCGCACATCCGCATACAATGCCGCCTTGTCCCGATACGGACATCCGAACAGACTGCCCGTTTTCATCCCCGCAAGTGTGGGTGCCGCCTGTGCTACGATAAATTCCTCCGACATTGCATAGCCTCCTCTCTCCGTATCCACCGTCTGTCTATACGATATGGCACAATTTGCCTCGATCACATTGCGGTGTGCTTTTCCAGGATCTCGCGCAGTGCTGCCAAAGAGCTTGTGTGGCTCCGTTCGATCTTCACGTCCTGTCCGCGAAATTCACACATTGCACCCTTCACCATTTTATGGGACATCGTTCCGGTGAAAAAGATCATCAGATCCGGGTTGCCGAGCTTTTTGCGCAATCCGCCCACCGGTTTTGTAAACACCTTTGCCTGACAGCTGTACGATGCACACAGCTCCATATATCGGCGTTCCATACACTCGTTGCCGCCGAGAATTACAATACTCATTTGCATCTCCTCTCATATATTGTGCTATATCGTTTCCGGGAGGCGACCTATCCGTCCTCTCTCCCACATTTTCCGAACCGCAAGAACCATTTCTCTTTGCACCTATAGTATACAGAAAAACAGAAGCCGCATCCACTCCAAAACGAATGGATACGGCTCCAAATTGTTCTATTTTTATCGATGTAAATTTACACGTTATTTTTTATAGAGGAGCCCTTCGTACCGGAAATCACGCCGATCTTTCGAATATATATCTACAAAACATGAAATGCCATTATGCCGGTGCGCAGGTGTCCGCATCGATGCCCATCCGATACGCTGCCGGGGACACACCGATCACATCACGGAAGGCTTTGGCAAATTTACTGGCGTTGTCGTACCCAAACTGTCCGGCAATGTCCAGCACCGTCCGGTTGGTGTCCCTCAGCAGCTCCGCGGCGCCCCACATCCGCTGGGCGCGGAGGTAGGCCGCCGGGGACAGGCCGTAAACCCCCGAAAAGCTGGTTTTCACATAGGATTCGGAAACTCCGAACC
>USGH01000235.1 GCA_900554225.1 uncultured Eubacteriales bacterium
GCCGCAGCGGATTCCCCGGGGTGAGGAGGTGGAGTCCAGAGGATGGAGGAGAGGGGCTCCGCAGAGTCCATCTCCTTTGTCCTCTGGTGCGCCGCAAGGCAACAATGAAATCTACACGTATGACGTGGTATTCCTCATGGAGGAAAGTAAAACAAACCCCATAAGCCAAACGCAGTTACCTTATAAATAACAAAGGAAATCAGCCGACTGCAAGTCAAAGCACCTGTCCGCAAGTACGTGCAAGCCGCACGGCTCGGTACTGGATGCCAAGGCATCCTCGTACCTGCCGCGCGGAACATACGCCGACCGCAGGTCAAAACAAAAAGGGCGCGGGACAAAGTCCCGGAAAAAGCCGATTGCAAATCGGGAAAAGATATGGTATACTACCTATCGTAGATAGAAAAAAACAAGGAGGCTTCTCATGCGCATCGTTTTCTTTGACATCGACACACTGCGCCCCGACCATATGGGCTGCTACGGCTACGGACGCAACACCTCGCCGCACATGGATTCCGTGGCTGCGGAGGGGATCCGCTTCGACCGCTACTACTGCCCCAACGCGCCCTGTCTGCCCTCCCGCGCGTCTCTGGTGACCGGGCAGTACGGCATTCGCACCGGGGTCGTCGGGCATGGCGGGACTGCCGCGGATCTCCGACCGCAGGGGATCGACCGCCACTTCACCGATCTCTACAGCGAAAACTCCCTTTTCTCGCAGTTCCGGCACGCCGGGCTGTACACCGCTTCCGTTTCCTCCTTCGCCGAGCGTCATTCGTCGTGGTGGTTCAATGCCGGTCTGAACGAATGCCTGAACGTCGGCTCCCGCGGCGGCGAAACGGCGGATCGGGTGAACGCGCTGGCTCTCGATTGGCTGGATCGGCACGGCGCGGACGACAACTGGATGCTCCACATCCACTACTGGGATCCGCACACGCCCTACCGCACGCCCATGGACTACGGCAATCCGTTTGAAAACGAGCCGCTTCCCGATCCGTGGATCACGGACGAGGTGTTCGCGGAGCATTATCGGCACGTGGGGCCACACGGCGCGCGAGAGATCGATATGTGGGACGATCTGTCGAACCCGCGCTTCCCGCGCCATCCCGGATCGGTGAACAATCTCGCGGAGGTGAAGCGGTTCATCGACAACTACGACTGCGGGGTGAAGTACACGGACGACGCGATCGGCGAAATTCTCGACCGGCTGCGGCAGCTGGGGATCTACGACGACGTATCGATCCTCATCACCTCCGACCACGGTGAGAATCTCGGCGAGCTTGGTCTGTACGCGGAGCATGGAACGGCGGACGAGATCACGTGCCGGATCCCGATGATCGTGAAGTGGTGCGGCGGCGCGTCGGGGATCGTGGACGACAGCTATCACACGAACGTGGATCTCTGTCCGACGATGCAGGAGCTGCTCGGCGGCAGGATGGTCGGACGGTACGAATACGACGGCGTGAGCTATGCAAAGACCCTCTCGGACGGCGTGTCCTGCGGTGGGGATCACGCGATTCTCTCCCAATGTGCGCACGTATGCCAGCGGTCGGTGCGGTTCGGGGACTACGTATACATCCGGACGATCCACGGCGGCTACCACCTCTTCCCCCGCGAGATGCTCTTCGACATTGCGCACGATCCGCACGAGCAGGTGAATCTTGCCCCGACCCACCCGGCGGAATGTGCCATTGGTGCAAAGCTGATCCTCGACTGGGAGGACGAGATGATGACGCGCTCCCGCTACGACACGGATCCGATGTGGACCGTGATGCGTGAGGGCGGTCCGGAGCACTGCCGCGGCGAGCTTCCCAAATACCTCGACCGTCTCCGCGGCACCGATCGCGACTACGGCGTATCTGCCCTGGAGACGCAATACTGGCGGGATCTGCTGTAAGGCACGGGGGAAACGGGGGAGACGGGGGGAACGAGGGGAACGGTCGCTTTTGAAAAAGCTCCGCAAAACTTTTATATGGGGGTGGGCATGGGTGGAGTCTGTGCAAGTCCGTGTGCGCACCAATTTGGGTCCGTCCTTGGCATTAGGAGATCGTTCGCGAGCGGCTGACCGAGTTTGGTTTACCAAACTCCGTCATCCGCCTTCTACGGGGAGTGAGTGCTTTCTTTTGCAGCTGCATATCGTATTCTTGATGCTTCTCTGTTTTCTGGAAAGGCACAGGATTTTGGCGTTTGCTGAATATCGTGTGTTTTTCTTTTGCATTTTTGGAATGGGCATACTGTTTGCAGCGCGATTTTGGGGGTTGCGGGGGTGAGGTATGGCATTTTGGATGAAAAATTGGTCGGAAAACCGCTTTTTTCTCGCATTTCCTATTGCATCTCTGCGAGAATTATGCTATACTCTTTGCATGGACGCGCATGACATTTCATATACTTCATCCAAAGGAGATTGCAATCATGAAAAGATTACAGACGTCACTGCTGCTTGCCGCGCTGCTTTTGTCCTACGCTTCGTGTCTTGCTTCGTGCGGACAGGGGGCAGCGGATACCGAGACGGAATCGCCGCTCGCGTTGGAGAATGATACCCAGACCGTTGTTGAAACGGAAACGCTCCCCCATCACAGCGTACCGGACACGCTCGATTTCGAGGGCGCGGATTTCCACGTCGCCTACCCGGAGTGGCAGGGGTACAAGTACTACTTCTTCGCCGATGAAGCGACCGGAGACGCCATGAACGATGCGATTTTCAACCGGAAGGCGCGGGTAGAGGACTATCTGAACGTCACCATCACGCAGTATTCGCCCGGGTACATCGCCGAGGTTGTGACGGAAGCCAAGAAATCCATCACCTCCGGGGACGACGTATACCAGATGGTACTCCTGCACTGCATCTCCGGTGTGGCGGAAATGATGACGGGCGGCTATCTCTACAACTACGATGATCTGCACTACGTCGATTACACCGCCGACTGGTGGAACCGCCCCATGATGGACACGCTCCGGCTCGGCAAGAACACCTATTACGGCGTGTCCGACTACATGATTCCCTGCCCCTACGCCGTCTTTTTCAATAAGGATATGGTGCTCGAGAACGGCTTTGACGATCTGTATCAGCTTGTCTATGAGGGCAAATGGACCCTTGACCGCTTTGTGGAGATGGCGAGTGCCGCGTCCCGGGATCTCGATGGCGACGGCAAGCACACCAAGGAGGATGTGTTCGGCATGACAGCGAATGAAGGCTCCAAGTATATCTGTCTCATGACGGGTGCGGATCAATTTGTCACCGGCAGAGATGAAAACGGGCGCGTCGTCATCGACATGAATACCGAGCGGATGTACTCCATCGTGGAAAAGCTCTCCCAGCTCGCGAACACCTCCATTTATTATAAGCCGCCCAAGGAGGAGGAGGAGTTTCAGTTCCCGTTCACCGAAGGACGGATGCTCTTCCGTCTGGGCGCGATTTCGGAGGCATCGATGTTCCGGGAAGCAGAGGCGACCATTGGGATCCTGCCCGCGCCGAAATTTGACGAAGCACAGGAAAATTACGTTTCCCTCGACTGGGGCGGTCTGATGGGCGTACCTGCATCAATCCAGAATCCGGATCTTGTGGGGGCGGTCATGGAGCTTCTGGCATTTGAATCCGGCGAAACCGTCATTCCCGCGTACTACGATGTGCTGCTGGCGGGCAAGCTGGCGCGCGATACCGACACCGTGGCGATGCTCGACATTCTCTTTGACACCATCGCGTATGAGCCTGGCGTATTTCTCTCCAGCATGAGCGGTGCCATCAGCGGACTGCTCTACACAGCATCCGATGTGATTCTGATGAAAAAGTCCGATTTCGCGTCCACGTATGCCAAGGAAGGTCCCGGTGCCGAAACTGCACTGGAAAAATTCTACAAGGATCTCGAAAAGCTTGAAGCCGGAGAGTGATCCCGCAGTCCCCGCATGCGCACCGTATCCAGTTTTCTGCGATACGGTGCGTTTTTATCCCTGCCGCACGGCTTCGGCATACATCATTATTTTATAAGGTATGCTGCGGTTTGCTGTGGTTGTTTATCTTGGCTTCACCAATGGAGAATACCACATCGCACTTGTAGATTTTATTTGCTCCTCGCGGGGGCAGATAAGGAAACTGCGTTTTGCTTTGGTTGTTTGTATTGTTTTCTCCAATATAGAATACCACATCGCATA
>USGH01000236.1 GCA_900554225.1 uncultured Eubacteriales bacterium
AGGGCATTGGTCTGGCTCAGCGGCGCCATGATCACATCAAAGGCATCGTCTCTTGCGCTAATGGCATTGACGGCTGCCGGATACATATCATAAACATCGCTCCAGACCGGTGTGATCTTGACGTTCAAGGCTTCTTCCAGCGCAAGATTGCGGGTGTATACGGCGTCATGCAGCATATCGCCGTCCATTTCCGCGATGAGATCCTTATGCCAGAATTTTCCCGTTGCCTCTCCTCTTGTAAAAATGCGGAATTCCTTGCCGTCGTAGTCCTTTGTGGGAACGTCCGGTACAAGGATCTCCTCCGCAGAAGCGGCAGCGGTTTCAGGTGTGGTTTCCTTTGGGACTTGCTTTGTGTTGATGGTTTCTTCCGGAATCCCTTTGGCGCAGGAAACCAGTATGCTCATAAGAAGAAAAATCGCAAGTACTCGTTTTGCCATATGAAACCTCCGAAACGATGATTTGTCTGCTTCTTTCGGAACAGTGGAATGCCAGTGTGTGTTGACGTCTCGGTCTCTCCTGTCACGTTGCAAACCGAATCGATTCAATTTCATCCGCCGCGTCTGTCAGGATTTTCTGCAATTCCGGAACACACGCGGGCTGCATCTCATCAAGAGGTGAGCGGAAGAATCGTTCTCTGTTCTGCGCCGTTCTGATCTGGATACGGGTTCTGTCCATTTCCGTAGATTGCGCAAAGGCTTTTTTTACCTCGGAGAACAAAATCTCCATTTCCGGAACATAGAGATACGCCGCGTTTTCATATATATAGGATCTGCAGTACGTGTTTTCGGCATTGTTTTTCAGTGTGATTTCAAAATTTGGATTTGTCGGCGCGACAGCCTGCATATGGCGCAGACTCTCCCGAAGCGAAAAATCCGCATGAGATCCCAGAATATCGCGCAGCGCTCCCATGAGCTTTTCCGCTGCGTCCATCACCGGATACATATTCGGATCCTTAGCGGTATACAGCCCCTCCGCAAGATGGATCGCGCAGTCCACGTACCGGCCAAGCACGGTTCTTGCAATGTCCAGTATATCCCTATGGAGCATTTCATCATCTGTCCGGAGCCCCGATAACGTTCTGAGGATCCATACAGCATTCGGCTGGTTATCTCTTCCGTCCGCGGCGTCTCTTCCGATGAGCCAGTACGGTTCATCCCGGAATTGCGCTCTGTCACAGATACGGACAAAAGTATCGCCACCCTCGCCGGTTGAACTCCATGCGCGCAGCTGAACGATCGGCATGAACCGTCTCCACACCTCCTGCATGACAGCCACACAGTCCTTGGGATAGCGATCCATACAGTATGTATCCGTCCGTTCCGCAATCGAGGGTGTTTCCATATCCCATGCGTTCTTTGCCAGATACTCCGTGATCAGTGTATCGCCGTGGGATAATTCCGGCCAAAGAACCAGCCCCTTGCACATAGGATCCGACTTTGCGATCTTAAGCTGCTTGTTCGTCCATTCATAATATCCGCGGATCTCACTGTTCGGTTCATAGCCGCTGAAAATACCAAAAATCCACGGAAATTTACCGATCACACCCCATTTTGTAAAATTGCTTGCCTGCGTTGTGTCCGAGGTATAGTCCAAAAGAATGGACTGCTCCGGGTCAAGCTCCGACAAAAGACGGTGAACCTCCTCTGGCGTATAGAACATCCAAAGATCCCAACTGGCGATCAAAAGCGGCGCGCCCGGATATTTCTCCTTGAGATAAGTGCTGATCCTTCGATATACATACAATTTGGCACGCATATCCGTTTCCCTGTCCCCTCCGTAGCTGCGTTCTGCTAGCCCGATCGTATGGAACAGCTCCGGCTTCCCGTATGCACGGATATGCGTGTCTGTCAGCTTAAAATAATCGTTCAGATTGTCATTGTCACGGATATCCCACACCTGTCCCGTTGCTTCGCCGCTGTTTCCGCCGCCACGAATCGACAGCATACGCGGATTTTTCGCCTGAAGCCTGAAGATAGGAAATAGGTGTTCTCGAGTACCAGTGCGTCATGGTGCCGCAGTCTTCCGGGTGCATTAGATCCCTGTCAAACGCATATTCCAGCAGTTTTTTGCGCAATTCTCCGCGGTATTCCAGTGACCAGAACAAATTCCGATCGTTATAACCGGACAGCGCCTCGGGAAGTGGTGCGTCATATGCGGGATAGGGGACGAATTCAGGAAACGCCTTCTGAAACAGGTCGTCCAGTCCGATGCGCAGCATGAACAGATTCAGACGTTTTTTGACGATCCAGTCGATTTCCTGCTGCCAATCCTCCAGGCTCCATTGCTCCGCCTGGAAACGGTGCAGACTGCGGTGGGCAAAATAACGGATGCCGCGATACGCAAACCGCGGTGACTCCGTCAGATCGATATGCTGCATGGGAAGCGTTTGGATTTGCGGGATTCGATCGCCGTCCCAGAACCAACGGCAGCCGCAATATTTCTCAAAATAGCGGTACACAGCGTACAGCTCCGCGCGCGGCCTTCCTCCCGCCAGGAACAGATGGACTCTGCCGTCTATTTCTTTTGTATAGATCCGGTAATCGTCGGTGTTATAGCGAATCCGGAAATCATCGATCTTTCTGTCAAAATACAGATCTGCCGCATACTGATTCACCGCGTCCGTTCCGATCACCACAACCGGTTGCTCCTCCGCCGTCTGCACCTCTGTATCCTTCTCCAAGGCGCATTCTATACCGGACACCTGCAAAGCCAATGCAGAAAACGTCTCTGCCGCGATCGAATATGCTCTGTGGCTGCGCGAGGGATAAATGATCTTTATTTTCATATCACAAATCCTTTCGTTTCATTTTTCAAAAAGCAGAATGCTCAGCCTCCTCCACCTCCTCCGCATACGGCAGACTGTCCAATACGTGTTCGCGGGTTACGGAGAGGGCAGCGGATCGGACGGCGTTTTGGGCAGCGGTCGGAAGCGGGACATCCCTCAGAAGAAACGCACACAGAGCTCCGTTGAAGCAGTCTCCGGCACCGGTCGTATCGACGGCGTGTACGCGGGGGGCGGGAATCCTTATCCTTGCGCCGTTTTCAAAAAGGATCGCTCCAGCGCTGCCAAGGGTAACGATCGTCCGGCATGGTGCGGATTGGACTGCCTCCTCGCTCCACGTCTCCGTTCCGCCAAACAACGCACACGCCTCGGCACGGTTCGGCGTCAGGAGCCATACGTCGGGAAGATAGTCCATGATCCATGGAAAATACGGAGCCGGATTCAATACGAGCTTCACCCGGTACTTTTTCGAGAGCCGGATTGCTTCCGCAAACGCTTCCTCCGGGATCTCCGGCGTCAGAAGCAGCATATCCGCTGTCCGAAAATGCGCCTCTGCATCACGGATATCCTGCGCGGTCAGAACGGCTCCGGGAAACACCGTCACGCGGTTGTCCCCTGTATCGTCCGTCAGGATTGAGGCAAAAGCGGTGTGCTCCTTTTTACGCAGCAGAACCGGAAATATTCCCTCGCGGCATAGCCGTTTTTCACAGCATGCGCCGTCCCCGTCCTCTCCGACCGCGCCGATAAAGGTCACGTCCGCACCCATCCGGCGGGCAGCCACGGCCTGGTTGTATCCTTTTCCGCCCGGCTCCGAAAACAGAGCCTTCGCGTGCAGCGTTTCCTCCGCGCGGTGAAAATGCGGTACGCGGAGAAATACGGACATTCCGCACAGTCCGACGATCAACAGTCCCATGGTGCTCCTTTCCTGTTATTTTGTCTGCTCCGATCTCAACGTACTTCCGCGTATGCAAAGGGAGGAGGCAACTTTATGTCTACCCGGGGTATGCGCGGGATTTCGGAGGTAGTCGAGCATACAGCGCATAGCCTCCTCTGCAATTGAAGCATACTGGTACTGTACCGTCGTCAGCGCACGCACGATCACGGAGGCAAGCGGAAGATCGTCGAACCCGACAATGGCCACCTCATCCGGGATCCCGAACCGTCCCTTCGTTCTGTGGCTGATATGCTTGATCCTTTGCAGCGCATACGAGGCGAGCAGATCGTGGTAGCAGAACAGTCCGAGCTTTTGCCCCTTTGGCAGACGCGACAGAAGCGATTGGATCCCGCCGGACACAGAGGCGTAATCCAGCCCGCCGTCCGGAAGATAGTCCACAGCCAGTATATCCTGCGC
>USGH01000237.1 GCA_900554225.1 uncultured Eubacteriales bacterium
AGATTTTCTTCTTGTTGCCGTTCTCATCCATTTTCAGGATCTGCGCGGTATGGAGGTATTGCGGCATTCTGAATCCGAGATACTGGAAGAGCTGGATGTGCTTCGGCAAACTCGGGAGCCAGTCCTCGCCGCGGATCACGTGCGTGGTTTTCATGAGGTGATCGTCCACGGCATGTGCGAAATGGTAGGTCGGGATCCCGTCGGATTTCAGAAGTACGAAGTCCTCATCGTTCTCCGGCACCTCCAGATTGCCCTTGACCAGATCGGTGAATTTCGTTTTTTTCTCCGGATCCCCATTTGCGAGGATGCGAATGACAAACGGATCGCCTGCCGCCAGATGGGCCTTGACCTCATCGAGTGTAAATTCTCTTTGCGCCAGCATAGCAGCGCGCCGTTCATCCGCTACAGCCTGCCAGTCGGTATTCTTGATCTCTGCTTTCTTGTCCGCCTGTTGAATGGCTTCCACCTCTTCTTCTGTCGCAAAGCAGGGATATGCCTTGCCCTCAGAGACGAGCTTTTTTGCGAAAACATGGTAATATGCGGCTCTCTGGCTCTGTTTATACGGACCATACGCGCCCTTTTCCGTGAGATTGCCGTTCTCATCGAGGACCATCCCCTCGTCATATCGCACACCATAGGTCGCCATCGTGCGCAGCAGAGCTTCTACGGCACCGGAGATCTCACGCTGTCCATCGGTATCCTCAATCCGGAGATAGAATACGCCGCCGCTTTGGTGTGCCAATCGTTCATCCACGATCGCCTGATACATACCACCGAAATGCACGAATCCGGTCGGACTCGGTGCAAATCTGGTGACCTTCGCACCCTGCGGCAGATCGCGCGGCGGGAATTTTGCTTCCACCTCTTCCGGTGTCATGGTGACCTGCGGAAACAAAAGCTCTGCTAATGCTGCATAATCCATTGGAGAAATCCTCACTTTACCTATACTCGGAAATATATAGTATATTATAGCATACTGTGCGCCGACAGTCTATATATATTTTCCCGATTTTCCATGTTTTTTTCAAGAAAATCGTATGGCATTTTGTTTGATGGAAAAATTCATTTTCTTTTTTCCGGAATACCGTTGCTTTTTTTTGTCAGGTATGGTACACTATAGAAAAGGTAAGTTTTTTTTACCCCATTTTCAGACCCCACAACCGGAGGTATAGTATGCAGAGCGAAGAACGATTCCGCAATGCGCTTGGCGGCTACAACAAGGAGGATGTCAATCGCTATATCAAGGAAACCGATCTGGCAAACGCGGCGCGGCTCGATACGCTGCAAAAGCAAATGGATGAGCTGTCGGAAAATCTCGACAAGGCGCGCCGGGAAAACGAGGAGCTGACCGCGGCAAATGAAGAAACAACGGTAAAGCTCGCCGATGCCCATGGGCAGATTGCCGAAAAAGACACCGCGCTTGACGAACGGGATACGACCATCCGGGATCTGCAAAAACGGCTGGATATTGCGAAAGCACAGACCGACGCGCAGAATACCGTCATGGAAAAGCTAAAAAAGGAGGCTGCCGCGCTGAACGAACGGATCGCGGAAGCCAACGAAAAAATCGCGTC
Organism: uncultured Eubacteriales bacterium; assembly: GCA_900554225.1. Taxonomy (GTDB): domain Bacteria; phylum Bacillota; class Clostridia; order Oscillospirales; family CAG-272; genus UMGS1696. The sequence continues at coordinate 1,575 of USGH01000237.1, forward strand.
TCTGGAAAAGGCAAAAACAGAAGCGGAAGCCGAAGTCACAGCAATATCCGCCGAAAGGGAGAAAGCGATTGCAGCGTGTGCGGAAGCCGAGAAAGCCGGAAAAGCCTCTGTACAAAGTGCCATCGAAGCGGAAGAAGCCAAATGGCAAAAGACGCTCTCGGAGGCGGTCGCTGCGGAAAAGGCACGGGGAGAGGCGGAGCTCGAAAAGGTGCGCAGCGAATTTGACACCGGCAAGGAAAGCATCGCGTACAAATTGCGGATGTATGACAAGATCAGCGGACAGATCGGCGACATTCTCTTAAACGCCAATCGGAACGCCGACGATATTCTGGCAGCCGCGCATACAGAGGCAGACAAGCTCCGTTCGGACGCGATGGAAGAAGCCAATCGGATCGGTGCGGAGGCGCAGACACAGGCAATGCGTACACGCGCGGAAACCGAGGAAGAGGCCGCCTATATCCGGGATCGTCTCTCGGATACCGCAGGACAATTGTTGACGGAGATCAGCGGCGATTTACATGATAATGTCGGCAGCTGTCTGCGTGAGGTGGACACCTGTATTGCCGAAATGCAGTCCGATATGGAGACCGTGCTGAACACAATAGAGGCGCGGTATCGGGAAATGAACGACCGGATCCTCTATTTTCAGAACTGCGTTACGGATACTGTTGCGGACAAGCTCCATGCCATGGACGAGAAATACGGCATCCCGCCCCACAAGGAGGACGCGCAATGAACGTGACCGTGGTGATTTGTCGTGGATGAGAGCATGGTAAAGGTCGGGCAGCGGATCCGTGAGCTTCGGCTGCGGCGCGGACTCACCCAAAAAGCACTTTCCGGCGAACAGATGACCCGGAATATGCTCAGCCTGATTGAAAACGGTCTTGCCTCACCGTCGATCGCGAACATACGGTATATTGCCGGACAGCTCAGAGTACCGATGGGCTACTTTTTCGCGGAAAACGGCGAGGAAGAAGGCAAATATTGGAAAATGACCATGATCGGCACACTGCGGAGTGATTATACCGCCGGGAGGCTGCGGGAATGTGTCGCTGCGCTGCAATCCCTGCCATCCGCCGCCATGGACGATGAGACCGCGCTGCTGGGTGCCAATATCCATTTTCAGCTTGCCATGCGCAGTGCCTCCGGCTATGAAATGCGCGGTGCGATCGGATATTTGCGGACCGCTGCGGAGTATCTGCAAAAAACGGTCTATGCCGGGGAGGATCTGCGGCGCGCGGTGGTATATTACCGGGATCTGCTGCAGGTGCTGTCCGTGATGGGAGATATTCCGGAGCGGCTTTGCGATCTGCACAGTGCCGGGATGTATGTGCCGCTCGATATGCTTCTGTATTTTCAGGCGATCCGTGCAAAATCCGGCGGACATGGCGCGGCACAGAAGGAATCGCTATGGCGGGATACCATCCGGGAGCCGTATTACAGCCGTCATCTGCAAGCCATTGCCGGAGAGGAGAGCGATCTTCCGGCTCTGCGCACCCTGCTCAACGATCCCGCTCTGCCCTTTCCGATGCGTTCCCGTTTGTACAGCGACGCGGAGGAGGCAGCCAATCGTGCCGGTGACTACAAAATGGCATACACGGCGGCGCGAAAAAAGCTGGAGCTTGTGGAGCTGTCCAAAAAATAAACAAAAACAGGAATCCTTCCAGTGATGGTACCGCTTTTCCGACAGACAATACACGCCTGTGCGACGCGGTTCCCCACATGGTGGGATTCCTGTTTATTTTGGGATTCTATTCCGTGGAGGCTTGCGCCATTTCGGGCGCATCATCCGTTTGCGGCGCATCCATATCCGCTTCCTCCGATATATACGGCTCCGTATCCCTGACCAGAAACGACTTTGCGAATGCCTTTTTCGTCGTTGGCAGCTGTGGCGCGAATCGATATCCACCCTCGCGTCTGCGCAGCTCTATGAGACTGAAATCCGTATTCCGGATCGCCTTGGCGTTGAGATTGCCGATCTGGGCACTGACCGTATTGGTGCTGAAGGTATGCTTTCGCGGGAAGACATATTTCCAGATATGGCGCGCCGGAACATACCATTCCGGATCCAGCATCTGCGCATAGACGAGATACCGGAGAATTTCGCATTCCCGCCCGGAAAGATAGAGCGGCATATTTCGGAAAAACGCACCGACGGCGGTCAGATAGATACCGTTTGGCAGGAAACTGCCAATATTGCCGTCGCGCACCATTCCACGTTGTTGGAGCAGGCGTGCAGCCTCCGCGCGGATATAGGACAACAGCGCGTCATACTCCGCAATCTGCAAATTATGGTATCCCGCAGTCGTTCCGCTCTGGTGGAAATGGCTCTATCGAGTATCAGAACCATGGCATTTCGCCTCTACACTACCTTCTTATCAGACGGAGTGTACCTGCATCGCCGCATCGCCGTTTTCGCCATCCAGATTGTATTCCTTTGCCTTGCGGTACTCAAAGAACTTCATCGCTACCTGTTCAAAGAGCGCGTAGGACAGTACATCCTCATCCTGCTCCATGTACGGCTGAATCTTCTCACGCAGAG
>USGH01000238.1 GCA_900554225.1 uncultured Eubacteriales bacterium
CTCGTCCTTTGGTGCGCCGCAAGGCAACAATTAAATCTACACATACGATGTGGTATTCCCCATTGGTGAAGCCAGAATAAAAACCATAAGCCAAACGCAGTTACCTTATACGCCCCCGCGAGGAGTAAATAAAATCTACACGTATGACGTGGTATTCTCCCCTGGTGAAGACAGAACAGAAACTATAAGCCAAACGCAGTTTCCTTCGGAAAATGCCGCCGAAAAACCGCGATTTGTGCAAGGTGCATAAATTTTAGGGCAAATTACTGGCAGGTTGGCGGGGTGGAAATTCCGCTGCTGCTATTGCAATCCTATGTGGATTCGTGTATAATATAAAGGTAGTACGCTTGTATTTGACCTGTTTCCGGGCATTTCGCGGAATTTTGCCGCATCCCATGCCGGAGACGTACCGGTGCGGTTTCGTGGGTTTGCACAGATTCCGCCGCAAGCAGGCTGCTCACCCATCCAGTACATTATTTTCGATATAAAGGAGTTCCCAATGGCTGACATTACCACAAAACAGATTCGGAATATCGTCTTACTCGGGCATGGCGGCAGCGGTAAAACCTCCGTTGCTGAAGCTGCGCTCTTTCTGTCAAAGGCAACCGACCGGCTCGGCAAAATCACCGACGGCAATACGGTCTGCGACTATGACGCCGAAGAAATCAAGAGAGGCTTCTCTCTCACCCTGACCATGGCTCCCGTGCTGTGGAAGGACACCAAGATCAACTTCATCGATACCCCCGGCTTCCTCGATTTCCAGGGCGAAGTGGACGCGGGTATCCGTGTGGCGGACGCAGGCATCATCGTTCTCGATGGCAAGGCAGGCGTAGAGGTCGGCGCAGAGCTGGCATGGGACAAGACCACAGAGGCCGGTATCCCCAAGGCATTCTTCATCAATAAGTCCGACGACCCGGACGCACATTTCGATAAGGTGTTTGAACAGCTCCACGAACAGTTCGGTTCCACCGTCTGCCCGGTGCTCGTTCCCTATAAGGACGGCAAAAACGTATTCTTCCTGAACCTCATCGAACGGAAGGCGTACTCCTTTGACGCAAAGGGCAGCCGCACCACCGCCGATTTCGACGATAAGATGGAGGAGCTTGCCTCCCAGTATACCGATACCCTGAGCGAAGCCCTCGCCTCCACCAGCGAAGAGCTGCTCGATAAGTATTTCGAGGAAGGCGAAATCTCCCAGGAGGAAGCGGTCGAAGCACTCCACCAGGGCATCATCGACGGCTCCATCGTGCCGGTATTCTCCGGCTCCGCCGTCAATCTGTGGGGCATCACGTTCCTTCTCGATACCATCGCGGATTCCTTCCCGCGCCCGACCGCCAAGAAGGTCGAAAAGATCATCGACGGCGACGGTTTCAAGGATATGCCGATCGATCCGGAGGGCGAACCCGCTATCTTTGTGTTCAAGACCATCGCCGACCCGTTTGTCGGTAAGATGTCCTTCTTCAAGGTCATGTCCGGTAAGCTCACCAATGACCTGACGCTCAAGAACAATACAACGGGTGCTGCGGAAAAGATGGCGCATATCTATACCATGCGCGGCAAGAAGCAGACCGAGGTGACCTCCCTCTGCTGCGGCGATATCGGTATGATCGCAAAGCTCGCCAACACCAACACCAACGATACCCTGACCCTGAACACCGATATTTCCTATAAGAAGATCGTTTTCCCGCATCCGTACATGACCATGGCGATCATGCCTGCCGCAAAGGGCGATGAGGATAAGATCTCCACCGGTATCGCACGCCTGCTCGAAGAAGATCCGACGCTCGTGTACGAAAACAACGCCGAAACCAAGCAGATGACCCTGTCCGCAATGGGCGATATCCATTTTGCCGTCGTCGTCTCCAAGCTCAAGAGCCGTTTCGGTACCTCTGTCGAACTCGCCGCACCCCGTATCGCCTATCGCGAAACCATCAAGGGTACGTCCGATGTCGAAGGAAAGCATAAGAAGCAGTCCGGCGGTTCCGGTCAGTACGGTCACGTCAAGATGCGCTTCTCCCACGGCGACGCAGAGGGTCTGACCTTCACGCAGTCCGTTGTCGGCGGTACCGTTCCGAAGAACTTCTACCCGGCAGTGGAAAAGGGTCTTCTCGAAGCGATGCAGAAGGGCGTTCTTGCCGGCTATCCGGTCGTCAACCTCGCCGCAGACCTGTACGACGGCTCCTACCACCCGGTAGACTCCAACGAAATTTCCTTTAAGCTCGCTGCCAAGCTGGCGTATAAGGAAGGTCTCCCGAAGGCAAAGCCGGTGCTGCTTGAGCCTGTGGGAACGCTGCAGGTCACGGTTCCGGATTCCCTCGTGGGCGACGTGATCGGCGATCTGAACAAGCGCAGAGGTCGTGTGCTTGGCATGAACCCGTCCGAAAAGAAGTCCGGCTATACCGTGGTCGAGGCAGACGTTCCGAAGGCGGAAATGACCGACTATACCATCTCCCTCCGCGCTATGTCCCAGGGCCGCGGCTCCTACGATTTCGCAGTGGATCGCTATGAGGAGGTCCCGGGCGCAGTTGCCCAGAAGATCATCGCCGAAGCGGATAAGTCCGACGAGGAATGATCGGGACTCTGCTCTCAGATGGATTTTGGCAGAGCATCCATAGATAAAAGAAATAAAGAAAAGGCATGGGATTTCTCACTCCCGTGCCTTTTTTGCACCAAATGGCTTTTCACCAAAGGAAAATCCCGGACGATAAGAAACCACCCGGGATATAAACAACAATATGGAGGCAAAAGAAACAATCCAACAAACCGAACAAAGGAAACGGAACGCTCGCCGTATTCACCAGCCGCAGTCAACAAGAAAAACTATATTGGCAAGCAGCAGGAACCCGCACAAACGATATCCTGTGCCATCCCAATTCATAAAGTTCTTGCTAAGCTTCTTTCAAGAAGCGTCCCCGTTCTCTCCGTTCCCCCGTGCCATCGTATCCCCCGCGTTACTGCACCGTGTAGCGTTTGATCTTCTTGGAGGTCGTTTTTTCAAATTCGGCGTCGCGCAGCTCGATCTCGCGGATCTGCTTGAATACAGGGAGCGTGCGGTTCAGCTCCGTGACCTCGTTCTTCAGCAGCGCGTAGATCTCCTCGCGGGATTTGCCGGCGATCTCCGGGCTTTCCGCGTCCGGATAGATGAGTGCCGTGATGACGATCTCGCCCGACGCGTTCTTTCTGCCAAGCACCACCGATTCCTTGATGCCGGGCAGCGCGATCAGATATTCCTCGATCTCCTCCGGATATACGTTTTTGCCGTTCGAGAGGATGATCAGGTTCTTCTTGCGTCCCGTGATGAAAATGTAGCCGTCCTTGTCGATGTAGCCGAGGTCGCCCGTGCGGAACCAGCCGTCGTCCGTGAATACCGCACGCGTCGCTTCTTCATTCCGGTAATAGCCGAGCATCACGTTTTCGCCCTTGACGAGAATCTCGCCCGTCACGTAGCCGTATTCCGCGATGTCCTCCGCCGCGCGCGTGTTGTCCGCGTTGTCGATCTTCACCTCGCAGTTCGCGACCGGCTTGCCCACCGAGTGGAACCGCTCCTTGCCCGGTCGGTTCACCGCGACCAGAGGCGCGCATTCCGTAATGCCGTAGCCCTCCAGGATGAAGATGCCGAACGCGTTGAAGTCCTTGATCAGCTGCGGAGATAGGGGCGCGCCGCCGCAGACGATGGAGCGCAGATTGCCGCCGAACGCCCCCGTGATCTGCCCGAAGAAGGAATCGCGCATATCGATGCCCACCTTCAGAAGCCCGTTCGAGACCTTGATCGCCGTTTCCACCTTCGCGCGCATCCCCTTTTTGTCGATCTCGTTCCAGATCCGCTTGTGCATCGTCTCCACGAAGAGCGGCACCAGCATCTCGGCATTCGGCTTGTAGGACGAAAAGTTGCGCATCACGTTTTTCAGGCTGTCGTTGATGTACATTTCCGCACCCAGATTGGAGATGGCGAAATGCCCGCAGGTGATCTCATACGAGTGGTGCATCGGCAGTACATCCACAAAGCGGCACGTGTCGTCGTATTCCATCGACAGAACAGAGGCATTGGTCGCGGCAGCCAGATTCCGGTGGGAGAGCATAACGCCCTTTGCCGTACCGGT